>CAYTGT010000056.1:0-8860 GCA_964437405.1 uncultured Alistipes sp. | reverse complement strand
GTGGTGTTGTCGATAACCTCGGCACCCATCATGTCGTCATCGCCGAAGTAGAGTTTGTTGCCGATACGGATCTTACGGGCAGGATCGACCAAAACATCCCACAGACGCAACTCGCTATTAAGCTCACGCAACAGGAAAATTTCGATCTCGGCGCCTGTCTTCTCCTTATTACCGCGCAGACGTGCAGGGAAAACTTTGGTATCGTTGAAAAGGAAGAGATCCTTCTCATCGAAATAATCAATGATATCTTTAAAAGTGCGATGCTCGATCGTTCCATCGGCACGATTCAGAACCATCAATCGAGAGTCGTCTCGATTGTCGGTTGGATACTTAGCCA
Source organism: uncultured Alistipes sp. (assembly GCA_964437405.1). Classification (GTDB taxonomy): domain Bacteria; phylum Bacteroidota; class Bacteroidia; order Bacteroidales; family Rikenellaceae; genus Alistipes. The sequence goes on along the minus strand of CAYTGT010000056.1, from coordinate 8,523 downwards.
ACATGTCGGCTGAGAACTCATATCCGTACTGAGATAATTTCATAATTTTAACCTATAGGATCAAGTGTGAATTGTCAAAAACAGACAAATATCAATAAGTTATACGAAAAAACTCTTATTTTGTTTCACACTCTTGTAACTTTTCCAAAAAATTCTGCAATTCATAGGCGTTTTCCACAGTAAATCCGCCGCTTCGTGTACGGCGCAACGAGCGAAGATATGCTCCGCTATTGACCGCTTGACCGATTTCGTGAGCCAACGAACGGATGTAAGTTCCCTTGCTGCAACGCACTCTGATAACCAAGCGTGGCATCTCGAACTCCAAAATCTCCATCTCATAGATGTTGATCAACGCCTTCTTCAGCTCCACCTGTTCGCCCGCACGTGCCATCTCATAGGCTCTCACACCCTCGACTTTTTTGGCCGAGTAGATCGGAGGTGCTTGCAGGCGTTCGCCTGTGAGCGATTGCATCGCCTCTTGGATCATCTCAAGGGTGATATGTTCGGTTGGGAAACGCTGGTCGATCGGGTGCTCCATGTCGTAGCTTGGAGTGGTTGCGCCCAACTCCAACTCTGCTACATACTCCTTCTCCTCGGCTTGCAACGCATCGACCATTTTGGTGGCCTTGCCGATGCAGACCAACAAAACTCCCGTAGCCAACGGATCGAGCGTACCAGCATGGCCAATTTTGATCTTCTTATAACCCAGACGATTGATTAGTTGATACTTGATTTTGCGAACAACATCTGTTGAGGTCCACTCCAAAGGTTTATCAATAACAGCGATGTAGCCCTCTGGGAAGACTACATCACGCAAAGATTCGTTCATTGCCATCTTTATGCCAAATTAGAGATTATGGCCACCATACCTGCGATAGCGCAATATACGGCAAACCAGATCAGCTTACCCTTCTTGACGATGCCAATCATAAACTTGCAAGCCAAGCAACCTACCACAAACGAAGCGATAAATCCGCAAATGAGAGGCATCAAGCCTACCGAACCAGCCGCTGTGAGCTCACCGCCGATGATATTGAGGAACATCTCGCCCATAATCGGTGCCAACACCATCAGGAATGAGAAGCTCGCCACAGCACCTTTGTTATTTCCCAACAAGATACCCGTTGCGATAGTTGTACCTGAGCGTGAAAGACCTGGCATAGCAGCCACAGCCTGCGAAAGACCGATGATAAAGGCATCGCGATATGAGATCTGCTCCTTCTGGCGTGGTCGTGCATAGTATGCAAACGAGAGCAGAACTGCTGTCAGCAACAACGCACCGCCCACGTATGCCAAGATATATGGCGACTCCAACATGGCATTGAGCTGATCCTTAAACATAAATCCCACTATGCCGATCGGGATCATCGAAATTACAAGTTTCAGAAAATATGCCTGCTCCTCGTTGAAGTGGCGTGAGAAGAGTCCAACGATCAAGCGTTTGACCTCTGGCCACAAAATCACGATTGTAGAGAGTACAGTTGCGGCGTGCAGCGTAACATCGAAAACCAAATTCTCCTCGATCTCGACACCCATCAGTGCCTTAAAAATCTGGAGGTGACCGCTACTTGAGACGGGCAGAAACTCGGTGAGTCCTTGAACTATTCCGAGGATGATTGCTTCAATTATTGACATGGGTTATTTTTATGATTTATTTGTAATAATATGCTCAGAGCTAAGGCTCTAAAATCGCTTCATCAGGGCGTAAATCTCAAATGCAAATCCGCCCACGATCAAGATCGGAGCCAATGTGATGCGGCGCCACGAGAAGATATCGTAATTGAATGATTCGGGATCGTTGTTACCGCTACCGATCATAAGTAGCATGCCGATCAGAATAACGACCAATCCCACAGCTATGAGCAGGTAGTTTTTCATCGCCAGAGGCATCTCCTTATCGTGCTGATCCTCAACCTTTGAGAATCGGTTGCGCAGATTATCTATAATATTTTTCATCTTAGAATCTGTTTTGAATTTTATTAAAAGTATTTGTCCTCTTAATTGTTCGCCCCTTAATAAACTTAATAAAGATATATCTTGTTGGACTTCATGTTAACAAACTTTCCGACTGCAAAGGTCGTAAAGAGTATTGAAATAAGCAAACCTCCCGCGATCATTGAGCCTGCAACGATGCCGATTTTGACCAATTCGCCCATCGAGATGATCTCTGGTATAGCCTCGCTCATGCCTGCCAACGCCGCACCAAAGAGCAGGCTCGCCAACACTCCCGACCAGATTCCTTGCTTAGCTGCGGTTGCGAGGAATGGGCGCATGATGTACCACTTGGTTGCACCGACCAACTTCAACGTGTTGATCAGATAACGGCGCGAGAAGATTGCCAAACGTATGGTATTGTTGAGCAGAATGAGCGAAATGATCAACAGCGCACCGCCAAAGACCACAAGGACAATGGTTATGCGGTTGATTGTCGAGTGCAGTTGCTCGATTGTCGAAGCTGGATAGGCCACATAAACCACTCCATCCAATGTCGAGATCTTATCAACCATCTGATCGCGCTTTTCACGCTCGGCGGTTGTGATACCTACCTCAAAGCTGTTTCGCAACGGATTTTCGGCCAAAATATTCTCAATCTCTGCGGCACACCTACGGCGAAACTCCTCATCCTCGATCTTCTCCTCGCGGCTGACATACTCCACCTGAGATACACCCTCGATCTTCTGGAGCTGCTCCTTGAGCGCATCCTCGCGTGCTTTGTCGAGCGATGAATCCAACTCCACCGAGAGGGTGATGTTGCCTCGCAGGGTGTGTGCCGTAGTGAGTGCTGCGGTGAGCATATAACCCACCGAGCCGAGCAGAAAGAGCACCAACGAGATACTCACCGTTGATACCATATAAGAGCGGCGTACCTTACGCCTGATTCTTTTGTCGTCTCGCATTGCGTATAGTGTAGATTATGGTTAATACAGTAGCTGAAAGAATCACTATCGAAAAGGCCAATGTGATACCCTCTATCAGATTCCAACGTGGTGCGCGGTAACGCCACTCGATGGTGTGTTGACCCTCTGGCAACTCCAATGCACGAAGTATATAATCGGCTCTGAGCGGACGCACCTCTTTGCCATCTATTGTGGCACTCCAACCCTCGCGAGTGAAGATCTCAGAGAATACCGCCAACGCATATTTGTCGGCCTTGTACTCATATTTCAGGTAGTTTGGTCGATACTCCACCAACTTTATCTCGCCCTGCCCGAAGCTGAACTTCTCTGGCAGGAACTCCTCGCTCATCACCGCCTCGCGTTTGGTGTCAATCTGACCCACAAGCGAGATCTCCTCCTCGGCCGATGCGGCACGTACAACATTCTGCACCATCCATGCGGCACCGTTGGCACTCTCTCGGTAGAGCACATCTTCAGCCTTTTCGCCACCGATCACATAGCGCACGTTGAGCATATCCAACACCCCCTCGTCAGCCTTCGAGAGATAACGATCAATCATATCTTGATAGCGCGAAAGTTTCGCTCCGTGATAACCTCCCACCGAGCGATGGAAGTATGATGTTGTGGCATCGTTGAATGGCGAAACGGTCACGTTAAGCACCCTATACGCAGGGTCACGATCCTCCATGATAGCTCGATCAGCCTCCGTAGGCAGAATCTTTGCCTGACGTGCAGGCACAAAGCTCTCATGATTCAAGTAGCGCATATCGACATCTACCAGATCGGCCACAACCACAGCCGCCAATATCGCGCACAGCACCACAGGTCGAGTTACTACCTTGCGGTAGATAAATCCCGCCACAGCACCTGCCGCCAACAAGACAAAAAGCAGCGTTCTCCACGCATCGGCGTGCATCGCCTCGGCTCTCTCCTCAGCCATCGCCGCAGCAACGCCCCAGCCCATCTGCTCGTGCATGCCCTGCTTGATATATTGCTCGCCGCCCTCCTGTCCAGAGAGCATCTGGCGGAACTGCTCGCCCATCTGCGCACCACTCTCCTGCATGCCGAAGTCGCCCAACGAACGGCCTCCAATAATGATTACAACAAGCACGCCTAACGTAATTCCCAACGACCAATTCAATGCTCGGCGAACAGGTTTTTCATCTCCACCCTCGCTTCGCAAGCGCAATAATTCGGCTAAGCCCAATGCCGCAAGCAGAGGTACGCTCCACTGCATGATGACAATGGCCGTAGAGACCGTGCGGAACTTATCGTATCCTGGCAGATAGTTGAACAGCAACTCCGAGAACCACATCATGTGGTAGCCCCACGCCATAAAGAGTGAGAGGATGCTCGCCCCGACAATCCACCAACGCATGCGTGCTGGCAGGATAAAGAGTGCAAAAATGGCCAAGAAGATCACCGCCGCACCCAAATATGTCGGGCCTGCTGTATAAGGCTGTTCGCCGTAGTATCGTGGTAGATAGGTTGCCCAATCCTCTAAACCATATTGTTTCAAGTGCTCAGCCACAACACCATCTTCGGCAAAGGTGTCGGTCGAAGCACCACCCATCAAATCAGGGATAAACATATTCATCGACTCAGTAGGGCCATAGCTCCATGCCGTTGCGTACTCAATGTCGAGACCCTTCTGTCCGCTATCGGCACTTTCGGCTACAAGCTCCGAGCCACCACGCGTGGTCTCTTTGGTGTGTTGCATAGTGTACCACAGAGGCGAAAGGTTAGAACCCAATGCCACAATTCCTGCCGCAATCAGTACCACTGTACGCTTCAAAAAGTCCTTTACGCGGCTCTCTTTGCGGGCATAGACCGCCTCGCTGAGCCACAACGCCGCCATCGCCAACAGGAAATAATAACTGATTTGCGGATGGTTGGCACCAATCTCAAGCGAGGTGAAAAGTGCCGTCAGTGTGGCACCCACCCACATGTTTTTGCGCAACGTATAGTATGTTCCCGCCACCATCAGCGGAGCATAGACCAAAGCCCACATCTTGGTGATGTGACCCGCCCCGATGATTAGCAGAAAATATGTCGATAATCCGTATGCCAAAGCCGCCACGATGCCAATCCAGGGATTTACTCCGAATAGCAACATCGCCACCCACATGGCCGTCATCGCAAAAAACATCAGCGAAAGCGGGATATCCATCACGGTGGTGACCTTGCCCAAAGTTCCTTTCACCGCCTGAGCAGGATACTTCACATTGATCAGGTAGGCTGGCATTCCGCCAAACATACGTCCTGTCCACTGTGCATCCTCACCCGTAACTTCGCGATTATCAAGTATATCCTTCGACATACCCTCATATTGCTGGACATCGTGCTGGACAAGTTTGTCGCCCGAAAGCTGTGGTGCGAAGTATATTGCTGATACCGTAAAAAAGAGCGCCAAAGCCGCCACTACGGTCAAAATTCGTTTAGTGCATAGAGAATAAATATCCATTTTCTTTATGATTTGTGCGTCAAAGTTACGAAAAACATTCATTTTTTAATGTCTAATTGCGAAAAATTACTATATTTGCAATGTAAACTGTACATATAACCATTTTATGATAAGCCTTGATTCAATTCGCACTCCCATAATCTCTGATATAGAGGCCTTCGAGGAGTTTCTCAAGAGCCGCTTTCAGTCGGAGAGCAAGTTGATGTCGCAGATGTTGGAGTTTGTCTTGTCGACTCACGGCAAGAACATTCGTCCTATGATTGTCATGCTCACATCTGCTCTGACATCTTCTGCCAACTCACGTGGGTGGGTCGCAGGAGAGCGTAATTGTACCAAGCGTACCTATTTAGCGGCGATGATTGTCGAGATGTTGCACACCGCGTCACTTATCCATGACGATGTGATCGACAACTCGGATCAAAGGCGTGGCCGACCTTCGGTCAATGCGCTTTGGCAGAGCCGTAATGCAGTGATTTTGGGCGACTACCTCTTGGCGCGTACTATGGCCAACGGTATGGAGAGTGCCCAATATGATCTGGTCTCTCACATCATCGGCTCGATTGCCACACTCTGTGAAGGCGAGATTCTGCAAAGTCAACATCAGGCCGACAAAGACACAACTCGTGCCGATTACCTCGAAATCATATACAAAAAGACGGCCAGCCTGATCAGCATCAGCGCATCAGCGGGAGCATTGTCGGTGATGGCTTCGCGCGAGGATCAGCAGAAGATGCGCCGTTTTGGTGAGGCGTTGGGTATGGCGTTCCAGATTCAAGACGATATTTTGGATTACAGCCGTGATGCCAAGACAGGAAAGCCCGCCAACAACGACCTGCGCGAAGGTAAGATAACCTTGCCGCTGATCGAGGTGTTGGAAAAGTGCTCCGAGGCTGAGCGTTTGCAGATCATGGAGCGATTGGAGGCTTGTTCGACAGATGAGTCAGCAGTAGATTTCTTGCAGGGCGTTGTCGAGGCCACAGGAGGTTTGGAGATGGCACGCCGCACGATGCAGACCTACATCAATCGAGCAGTAGCGATACTCTCGGAGTATGAGGACTCACCTTATCGCACTTCGCTGATCAATCTGTGTGCTTTTGTAGCCCAGCGCGACAAGTAACCTTCGGTGCGACAAATAGGGGGCCTTCGGGGCGATAAATAGTGGTGCTTTCGGTGTGACAATAAATAGCCTTCGGGCGACAAATAAGTAGACAAACGATAGAGAAAGGAAACAAAATTTATATAAACACAATTTATTAAACTTTAAACAAAATTTTTTATGGGACAAAATCAGAAAGGTAACGGTATGGCAATTGCCGTGATGTTCATGTTGTTCTTCATGATCGCATTCGTTACCAACTTTGCTGGCTCAATGGCTATCATCGCTAAGGGTCAGTTCGGTGCTTCAAACGCCATGGCTCAGTTGGGTACATTGGCAAACTTCCTTGCGTATGCCTTCATGGGTATTCCAGCAGGTGTGATCCTTAAGCGTAAGGGTTACAGGTTCACTTCATTGGCTGCAGTAGTTGTAGGTATCGTGGGTGTGGGCGTTCAGCTCCTCTCAGGTTACGTTGCTTCATTCGAGGTTTACGTATTGGGTGCTTTCATCGCAGGTTTCTCAATGACTATGCTTAACATCGTTGTTAACCCAATGCTTAACACTCTCGGTGGTGGTGGTAACAAGGGTAACCAGCTCGTACAGTTGGGTGGCTCTTGCAACTCTGTCGGTGGTACTTTGGCTCCAATCCTTTTGGGTTATTTGATCGGTGGTGCTGTAACAGAGAATACAAGCGTAAGTGATGCTGCTCCTGCAATGTTGATCGCTATGGGTATCTTCGCAGTAGCATTCATCGTGATCGCTCTCTCTTCAATTCCAGAGCCACACATGGAGACAGCTGAGGAGAAGGCTGCACGTAAGGCTGGTAACGTAAAGAAGGATCCACACGGTCCAATGTCTTTCCGTCACTTCATCTTGGGTGCTATCGCTATCTTCTTCTATGTAGGTGTTGAGGTAGGTATTCCTAACACAGCTAACCTTTACATGTCAGGTCTTGAGGGTGTAGGTCCAGCTATCGCTGGTACATTGGTAGGTTTCTACTGGTTCTGCATGATGCTCGGCCGTTTGGCAGGTGGTGCTATCGCTGCTAAGGTATCTTCTAAGGCAATGCTTTCATTCGCTTGTGCTCTTAACATCATCTTCGTATTGTGCATGATGTTCATCCCTGAGACAGTTAAGATGTCAGTTCCAGGCGTTGACGCACAGGTTCCTGTAAGCATGGTATTCATGTTCCTCTGCGGTCTCTGCACATCAGTAATGTTCGGTTCTATCTTCAACCTCGCTACTGAGGGCTTGGGTAAGTACACTCCAGTTGCATCTGGTATCTTCATGGCTCTTATCTGCGGTGGTGGTATCATCCCATTCGTACAGAACCTTGCAGCTGACTACGTAGGCTTCATCCAGAGCTACTGGGTAATCATCATCAGCTTGGCTTACATGTTGTCTTACGGCTTGTTCTTCTCTAAGAACGTCAATAAGGACATCCCTACTGAGTAGTCGATATACCTTATATAATTAATAATGGGGTTGTTCAACAAGTTTGTTGTGCAACCCCGTTTTTTTTAGATGATGTATGATAAGTAAAATTTAAGGATTAAGATTTCTTCCCGTTTAAGTTCAGTAGGAATCGTTATGTGAATTATCTTCTCATAGAATTATGACGTTGTGAAGCCCAGAAAGGTGGAGTTTACCTTCTAAATGGCAACATAAGAGTTTAATTAAACGAGGAGGATTTTTTTGCAATAAAGACTGTAATCGCATAGAATAAATTTTCACACTCAAGTGTCGGGTTTTGCTCGGCACTTTTTTGTTGGGAGTGGAAAAATCGTTATATTTGTGTTGAGTATAAACTTTTCCGTGGGTTTGAAGGGAAAGTGTCGAAAGATTACAAGATCGGGAGTATGCCACTAAAGGATATTGCGTTGACGTTTGTGCCTAATCTTGGGGCGAAGGGTGCGGTGCATCTGCTTGAGTCGTTTGGCTCGGCGGAGGCGATATACTCTGCTTCGGAGCGTGAACTTGTGGTGCGGGCATCACTCCGAGAGGATTTGGCACGTAGTATCGCTTCGGGTGCAGGTCTGAGGGAGGCCGAGAAGGAGTTGCGTTAT
>CAYTGT010000055.1:0-8874 GCA_964437405.1 uncultured Alistipes sp. | reverse complement strand
ATACAAAGTTCAATTATTTAATCACTTTAAGTAACTCCCGCAAAAGAGTATCAATCATCTGCTTCCACTTTAAAATCATATTTAAATCACCTTCTAACGCAGATATTCACCTCTGTTTGCCACTGCAAATATAATACATCAAAAAGCCGTTGTCAAGTTTTTTAACAAATATTTTCAATAAAATTGTTCATTATTTTAACCTACCCTTTAAAACCACCTCTCCCTCAACGAATTAACAAAATCAATAAATTTACCTACTTTGGCCATCTCGTGCTTTTCTCTGCGCAAATACTCCAACATCTATGGGGAAATATTTTGTTTTGTCGAAAGCGTTGTATAACTTTGCAAGTTAGTGTGCGCACGTTGCGCATGCGCATGGGCGGCGCGTGTACGTGTGCGAGGAGCGATATGATGCAGATAAACAACGATTTATGCTCGAAAAATTAGCCAAACAGACTGCCATCTACGGCATCAGCACCATTGTGGTCAGGTTTCTCAGTTACCTGCTCACCCCGATCTATACCCATATCTTCGGGCAGGAGAGCTACGGTATTGTGACCGACATCTATGCGCTGATTCCGTTTGCGTTGGTGCTTCTGTCGATGGGCATAGAGTCGAGCTACTTCCGTTTTGCCGCCAAAGCCGAAGCCGAGGGTGGCAGCGAAGCCGAGATTCGAGCTCGCAAGCGCCATCTTTTCGCTACGACATGGGGTGCGACACTCTCGGCCGCATCGCTATTTTTCGTTGTGGTATGGCTCTTCCGCGATGGAATCTCTCGACTGATGGGCGAAGCCTATGTAGGCCATACGGAGTATATCGTTTTGGTGGGTCTGATCATTCTGTTCGATGTGGCGGCGATGATCCCATTCTCGCGGCTCAGGGAGCAGGGTCGAGCGATGAAGTTTGTGACGTTGAAGCTCATCAGCGTCATCATCAACGTCTCGCTGACGCTGATTTTCCAATATGCAGGGCTCTTCAATTCGGAGTTTGGCGTGGGTTGGGTCTTTGTGACCAATTTGGTGGCAAGCCTGTTGACGTTGATACTGATCATGCCTACAACGGATCGCACCATCCCGCACATCGACTCCAAGCAGTTGCGTTTGATATTCGCCTACTCGTTGCCGCTACTCATAGGTGGCGTGGCGGGTACGGCCAACGAATTTATAGATCGCCAGATGATCAAATACATCATCCCAGAGGGAGCTATGGCCCAACTCGGAGTCTATGGCGCGATCTGTAAACTCGCCGTTGTGATGACGCTATTTACCCAGATGTACCGCTTTGCGGCAGAGCCATTCTTCCTCTCGAACTTCTCGCAGAGCGAGTTCAAGGAGTCGAATGCCGCCGCGCTGAAATACTATGTGATGGTCTCGATGTTGATCTTCTTGGGCATAGCGCTCTTTAGAGATGTTTTTGCCCTGATTTTGGGTCGCGATTTCCGCGAGGGAATCTTCATCCTGCCTGTCATACTCGGAGGTCATGTCTTGGCGGGCGTGTGGCTCAACCTCTCGTTTTGGTATAAGCGCGAGGAGAAGACCCGTTTCGCCATTTATGTCACCTTCGTGGGGTTGATCTTTACGGTGGTTTTCAACCTCCTGCTGTTGCCACGCTGGGGTTACTATGGTTCTGCGTGGGCAAGACTTATCGCCGAGGGAGCGATGGTGGCTGTGAGCTACTACCTCAACCGCCGCTACTACCCGACACCATACGATCTGAAACGTATTGCCGAATATGTCGCATTGGGTTTGGCCCTCTACTTCGCGAGCGAGGCGGCCATCAGCCATGCAGGATGCGCAGGCGCAATGCTCTATCTGCTCAACCTGTTGCTAATCGCGGCTTATGTGGCATACGCCGTTAGACGAGAAAATATTAACCTAAAGGCGCTTTTCGTGAGCGTCATAAAACGTAAAAGATAAGAGATGAAAGTAAAAGTTGTAAACTCTTCAGCCTTTGCCTTGCCTGAGTACCAGACACCACTCTCGGCAGGTCTTGATATTCGTGCCAACCTCTCGGAGAGCATCACACTCTCGCCGCTGGAGCGTGCGATGGTTCCTACTGGTCTGTTTGTTGAGTTGCCAGAGGGTTATGAGATGCAGATCCGCCCACGAAGTGGTTTGGCAGCGAAGCATGGTATTACGGTCTTGAACTCGCCTGGCACCATTGACGCCGACTATCGTGGCGAGATCAAGGTAATCTTGGTCAACCTGAGCAACACCCCATTCACCATCGAGCCAGGCGAGCGCATCGCGCAGATGATCGTGGCTCGTTACGAGCAGGTGGAGTGGCAGGCTGTGGAGAGCCTCTCGGAGACTGAGCGTGGCGCAGGAGGTTTCGGCTCGACAGGAAAGTAAATGTGAAATTCAAAATTCACAGGCGTAACGCCTGATTTATTAGTGGGAAAGTAGTTTGTTTATGGCCGTATTTAGAAAGGGTTGCACGGCTTCATAAAACACCCGTTACGGGTGCGTCACTCCACCGAGCCTATTTATAGGCGAGGATTGGAGTCTCTAACGACAAAATACAGTATAGAGATGCCAATCATCACTCACTATTGGTTCGTGATGTGGCATGACGTTTTATAAAAAATTTACATTGCGCGTCAGCCCAATTTTGCATTTTGAATTAACCTCACGGTTAGGTGGCAGAAGATGTAAACAGAACAAAACAAGAAGATGAAAAAGATAGTCGTTATATTGAGCGCTCTTGCCTTTATGGTGAGTTGCGGTGGGCGTGCGGCTCAAAGTGAGCAGACGCCTGAGCGCATTGCGCTCCATACCTCGGAGGGTCGCATAGAGTTGGAGTTGAGCAACCTGACACCTAAGCACCGAGATAATATGCTCAAGTTGGTCGATGAGGGTTTCTTCGATGGGGTGCTGTTCCACCGCGTGATAGAGAACTTCATGATTCAGGGTGGCGACCCATTCTCGAAGGGTGTGGCCAGCCAAGCATACGACCCAGAGGCGGGCGACAAGGCCGAAGCTGAGGGTCAGGCAAAGCCTCAGCGCATAGATGCCGAGATATGCTTCCCTGAACTCTTCCATCAGCGTGGAGTCTTGGCGGCGGCACGCGAGGGCGATAACGTTAATCCCGAACGCCGATCTTCTCACTCGCAGTTCTATATCGTCTGGGGTCGCACCTTTGACGATCAGACGCTCGACCGCTATGAGCAGCGCCGCATCCGTGCGACAGGTGACACGACACGTTACACCCCCGCCCAGCGAGAGGCTTACAAAACCATCGGCGGCACACCACATCTTGATGGTCAATATACCGTCTTTGGCCACGTGACTGAGGGTTTGGAGGTTGTCGAGAAGATTCAATGCATGGCTACCGACTCGTTGGATCGCCCATTGAAGGATGTGCGTATCGAGCGTGTGACAAAAGAGTAATAAAATTATGAGATTCAGCGATATAATAGGTCAAGAGCAGTTGAAGCGACACCTTGCCGAGTCGATCGACAAAGGGCGTATCAGCCACGCACAACTCTTCACAGGAATTGCGGGTGCGGGTACTCTGCCGCTTGCCATTGCCTATGCCCAATACTTGAATTGCCCTAACCGCAAGGATGGCGACTCGTGCGGCGTATGCCCCAGCTGTCAGCAGATAGCGCAGGCGGCGCACCCCGATGTGCACTTCATCTACCCTGTCAACAAGCAGGGCAAAAAGTCGGGCGAGGTGGTACTCAGCAGTGAGTTTCTGCCTCAGTGGCGCGAGATAATGAGCCGTACAGGAGGTTATTTCACGCGCCAACAATGGTACGAGATGTTGGATTTGGGCAAGACCTTGCAAGGCATGATCTCGGCAAAGGAGGCCGATGAGATTATCCGCCGCTTGTCGTTCAAGTCGTTTCAGTCGGAGTATAAGATTGTGATTATCTGGCAGGCCGAGACGATGAACGAGGAGGCGGCAAACAAGATCCTCAAAATCTTGGAGGAGCCGTGGGAGAAGACCATCTTCCTGCTTGTTGCCGAGCGTCCAGATCTGCTGCTCAAGACCATCACTTCGCGTACGCAGGAGACCTCGGTGCCACGCTTGAGTGTCGAGGATCTCACCTCACTGAGTCAAGCTCAGGAGCAGGAGCGTGTGAACATGGCACGTTTGGCGGCGGGCGATGTGATAGAGATGCGCCGCATGACCGAAGGCGAGGGCGATGAGTTGCGTGAGGAGTGTTTCGAGCTCTTCTGCCGCTTGATGCGCCTGAGCTATAACGATAAACACCTCGAACTGTTGGATTGGGCAGATGAGGTGGCGCAACTCTCGCGCGAGCAGCAGCGTCAGATGCTGAGCCACTCGGCGCGTCTTTTGCGTGAAGCCTATATGTTGCATGCGGGGTTGGGCAAGATCAGCTACCTGTGGGGCGAGGAGGCGAAGTTTTGTAACAACTTTGCACCCTTCATCGGCAACCAGAATATCGAAATCCTGATCGCCGAGATTGAGAGCGCCCTGCGCCAGATTAACCAAAACGGCAACGCGAGGATCGTATTTACGCACTTCGCTTTGGCCGTAAGTAAACAGATTAACCGCCTGAAGTGATGTCGCAGCACCGAGTAGTCTTGCTGACGGGATCGAACGCCGAGCGCAAGGAGCTTTTATTGGAGCGTACAGCCGAGGTGTTGGAGGAGCTGATCGGGGATGTCGAGAGCCGCTCCGAGGTGTGCTACTCCGAAGCGTGGGGATTCAGTAGCGAGCATGAGTTTGCTAATCAGGCGCTGATTCTGCGGAGCGAGCTATCGGCTTTGGAGGTGCTGGATCGGGCATTAGAGACGGAGCAGATTGTGGGGCGAGATAGAGCTGAGGAGCAACGGCAAAAACAACATAGTGGAGAGCGCTATGCCGACAGAGTGGTTGATGTGGATGTGATATTTTATGACAATGATCAGATCCACTATCCGCGCCTTGAGGTGCCGCATCCGAGGGTGCATCTTCGTGAGTTTGCGTTGGTGCCGCTGAGTCGGATCATGGGCGAATATGTGCACCCGAAATTCGGCAAAAGCATCAGCGAGATGCTGAAAGAGTTGAGTAAAAAAGATTGAACAAGATAATGAAAAGAGTTTTATACATAGCCCTTGTGGCCATAGCGTTGAGCTTCGGAGCGTGCTTCAAGGAGACGGTTGATTACACCCGTTTCAACCTTGCGGTGCAGGAACAGACACAAAACGATGGCGAGTATGTCCCATTAGAGCATTTAGAGGCATACGCATATTATGCCGATACCGCGCAGTGGAAAATCACCGATTATCAAGCCGCCCTGGAGCGCCGTTTGACCAATAAAAAGGATGGTAAGACACTCACTACGCCCGATGTTGAGGCTACCGCAGGCCCTGATGAGCAGTATCGTCTGACGTTGGAGCTGAGGGAGGAGGTCTGCTTGCTTGTGGTGGTCGATCCTGAGCATAAGATCTATGCCGTTCGCCCATATCGAAAGCCCGAAAATTTGGCCGATGTCTATGCTAAACTCTACATCGCCACTTGGCGTCAGAGTCATAACGCTTCGGGATGGTCGGTGATAAACCAATTTTATAGTACAGAAAAAACAGAGTAGACAATGAAGATATCACGTCAGAAGAATTTGCTCCTCGGAGCCTTCCCTATGCAGAGAGTATTGACTATAGCAGTGATGCTCATGTTTTGCTCTTCGCTCACGCGTTGCGCCTCGATAGGCTCGCCAACAGGAGGCCCGAAGGATACTGTGCCGCCTGTGATGCTGTCGATACAGCCGCAGGACTACACCACAAATTTTCAAGGCAAGAGTAAGCGAATCTATATCGACTTCAACGAGTATGTGAAGATCCAGAATCAGCAAAAGGAGCTATACACCTCACCACAGATGAAGAAGAAGCCAACCTTGACGCTGCGTGGCCGCACGTTGGTCATCGACATCAAGGATGATTCTTTGTTGGAGAATACCACCTATGCCATCGAGTTAGGCTCTTCGATTGCCGACAACAACGAGGGTAACACGCTTCATGGCTTGCGCTATGTCTTTTCGACAGGCCCTGAGATCGACTCTATGGTGATGTCGGGTTATACCGAGAATAGCTCTAAGGCCGACTCTATGGGTCGCACATACATCTACTTCTTCGAGGCCGACTCGGTGGAGCAACCCGACAAGTGGGACTCTACGCTGTTTAAGTACAAGCCTTCGAAGATTGCCCGTTCGCAGAACAACGGTATCTTCATCGCTCAGAACCTCAAACCTGTGGATTATTATGTCTATGGCGTCTTCGACAGCAACGACAACCAAGCCTATGAGCCTTCGGTTGATCAAGTAGGATTCCTTGAGGGGCGTTACAACCCGACACGTATGCCCGATTTCGCCATCTGGTATGACTCGTTGCGCCACTATGTATCGGCCGATCCACAGCTCTATCTGCGCATGTTTACCGATGTGAGCTTCAGTCGCCAGAATTTGCAGGAGTCGTTGCGCCCCGATCAGCACCGCTTGGAGTTGCGTTTCGGTGCGGCACGCCCTAAGATCGAGGATATTAAGTTGGAGGGAATCCCCAACGACCGCATCATCATAGAGCCGCTGACTGAGGGTCGCGATACGCTCACACTGTGGCTCAATGTAGAGTCAGAGAGCCTGCCCGACACCATCAAGGGCGAAATCACATACTTCCGTCACGACTCAATCCGTCAGCTGGAGCGCCACACCGAGCCTTTGAAGTTGGCATGGCGCAGAGTGGAGACCAAAGAGCAGGAGCGTGAACGCGAAAAGTTAGAGCGCGAGAAGAAGAAGGCCGAGGATGAAGGTCGTGAGTGGAAGGAGCCACCACGTCCATCTACATTCCGATTCGAGGGTCTCAGCACCTCGGCGAGCGTAAATCCAGAGGAGGATCTTGCGTTTGCGATGGTTACACCGCCATCGAAATTTGACTCTACGGCTATGATGCTCATCTCGTGGAGCGAGCAGAAAGATACACTCAGAGAGCCGTTCCACTTTGTGGCTGATTCTGTCTCGCCACGTAAATGGCGTCTAAAGACCAAATGGGATGTCAAGCGTTCGTATCAGTTGCATATTCCGACTGACGCGTTGGCCGACATTACGGGCGAAGGCAACGACTCGATGAAGGTTAACATTCAGGTGTTGGATATCGAGAAGTTTGCTACGTTGAAGGTGCAGATTCGTCCTCGCGTGGCTCAGGCCGAGTATATAGTGCAGTTGGTTGATGGCTCGAATAAGGTTTTGCGCGAGATTGCCCATTTGGGAGAGGGTCTGCATACGATCAACTATGTCCCTGCGGGCGATATGCGTATGCGAATAATCGAGGATCTCAACGGCAATGGCAAGTGGGATGGCGGAAACCTCGTGGAGCGCCGCCAGAGTGAACGCGCCGAATTTTATAAGAACGAGCGTGAAGAGGAGCAGTTCACAACCAAAGTGGGTTGGGAGTTTGAGTTTGACATAAATATGGCCGAGCTCTTTGCACCTGTGACGATGCAGCAGCTCATCGAGCGATTGGATAAGCGCGAGATGGCACGCCTAAAGAAATTGGAGGAAGAGCGTATCAAAAATGCTCACTCAGGACGTAATAACCACAACCATAATCATGGCGGTAACTCGATGGGCGGATTTGGCGGCATGGGCGGCGGCTTAGGTAACTTGGGAAGCTCAGGAGGAATGTTTTAACCACAATTCACACCCGTAACGGGGGGGGGGAAAATTCAAAATTCAAGATTCAAAATTGAGTTTTGGGGTTTTGATAAGAAAGATAACAAGGCCAATTAAACAAGTCACTCCACCGCAGGCGTAACGCTATAATTTGCATTAGCAACACAAACTTGGATAGATACTGAAAACAAAAACTGAAATATGAAAATAAGAAAAATAGCTCTTTTGGTGAGTCTTGCCCTCTGCTTTATGCTCTGGGGGCAGGAGTCACAAGCGCAACACCTCATTGGCGTTACGGGCGGTGCTGGAACATCCTCGATACGCTTCTACCCTCTGCGTGAAACAAAGTCTCTCACCACAGGCCCCAACTTCGGCCTTTCGTGGCGATACTACTCGTTGCCACGCTTTGTGGGGGCTGTGGGTGTCGATCTTGAGCTGATGCAACGAGGCTTTTCGTACGGCTATACCTACACATCTTCGATGGATGAGGAGGGCATGGAGATACGTGATTATTCATACTATAATCGTAAGCTCAACTCCATCATGATGCCGATTGTGTGGCAGCCGCACTTTTATGTGGCCAAGCGCCACGTAAGGCTCTATTTGGAGGCGGCCTTCACCATCTCCTACAACTTCGGAGGAGAGTATGACTACGATGATCAGGAGTGGAGCGGCAAATATGATTGGCGTTTGGAGCGTGACAACCGCTGGAACTATGGTTTGGCGGGCGGTGGTGGTTTTGCCTTGCTCTTTGGACGATATGAATTGGGTGTCAGAGCGCGTTACTACTTCGGCTATGCCGACCTGATGAAGAACATGAATAAGTATTACGACAACGCCACCGATGGATATGAGAATCCATTTACGATAACCCCTCTGCGCTCGCCGTTAGACAACCTCACGCTGAGCATCACTCTCGGCTACCGCATGAGCAAAGATGGTTACAAGGAGTGGGATTACAAGCCTCGCCGCAAAGATAAGAACCGCACGAAGTTCAACTTCAAGCAGTCGACTGTCGGCGGTAGCGGAAGTGGTAGTGGTAGCGGCAGCAACACAATGCCACGATAACACTTTTTAATTCAAAATTCAAGATTCAAAATTCAAAATTTGCAGGCATTACGCCTGATTTATTAGAGGGAAAGTAGTTGTGCTAAAGAAAGTAACAAGGCCTATTAAGCACGTCACTCCACCGAAAGTCTTTAGACTTGAGGATTGGAGTCTCTAAAGGAGAAAATCAGTATAGAGATGCCAATCATCACTCG
>CAYTGT010000054.1:0-8933 GCA_964437405.1 uncultured Alistipes sp. | reverse complement strand
TTAAATATCAATCATTTCAAAGAACTATTTCGATTTTTTAGTGGACACTAATGTAGAAAATTAGTGAAAAAATCACAAATCCCCCTCCTCAAATTTGAAATTATTTCAAATTCTATTCAAAATGTTTTTTACTCCATCTTACAGGGTGTAAGAAATTAAACATCTTAAACTTATATTTTGTAATTTTGAGGGGGCTTCTCGGAGGGGTGGAAAGTTGCAGCTTTAAGCCGCAAAACGATGTAAAAAAGATCAAAAAAGCGCTAAAACGCTAATATGTTGGTTAGCGTATTATTGTCATAAAATTATTATAACACACAGATAATCAGTAAAATATATAAAATAGCATAATATGCAGTTATTTTTAGTGCAGGTGTTGCAAAAAAAGATTTTTAGTATTACTTTTATTAATGGAAAAAATTGGAGATTTGTTTTAACCATCGGTTGCAGTATTTATTATATAATTAGGTATCCCTGCAGAGGGGTGTCGGGTTGAAAACAAGACCGCAAAAGATGAGTTAGTAAATCTGTAACGAGAAACCTTTAATAAAGATGAAGAAACTCTTATTTATTTTATTCGGATTGTGGGCGTTGGGATTCTCACAGGAGTCGAATGCTCAAGATTGGGCTGTCAAGACCAACTTGCTTTACGATGCCACAACATCAATGAACATAGGTGTTGAGCGATCTTTGGCCGAGAAGTGGACGCTCGATGTTTCTGGTAACTGGAATCCTTTCCAGTTCTCGGATAACAAGAAGTGGAAGCATTGGTTCCTTCAGCCAGAGGTGCGCTATTGGACTTGCCGTAAGTTTGGCGGTCACTTCTTTGCTGCGCACTTGTGGGGCGGACAGTACAATGTCGGCAATGTGTCGGGTATTCCTGATTTCTTGGGAACGAACTTCTCGCAACTTGAAGATCATCGTTATGAGGGTTGGTTTGCAGGAGCAGGTGTTGGCTATGGTTACGCATGGATGCTCGGCAAGCATTGGAACTTGGAGGCGCAGTTGGGCGTGGGTTATGCCTACACCAATTATGACAAATACTACTGCCCTAAGTGTGGCGAGAAGATCGGTAATGATGATCACCACTACTTTGGTTTGACTAAGGCGGCTATTAATCTGGTTTATCTATTCTAAAATATTTGCGAGATGAAAAGAATTATACCTTATATTATATTTAGTCTTTCTGCACTCATGCTGACACTCCCTTTGTCGGCACAGCAGATCATGGAGGGCGAGGCCGAGGTTAAGAACCTCAGCGTTACACGTTCGGCATCTCGTGTTGACGTGAAGATGGATATTGATGTTAGTTCACTCAACGTGGGTGCTGACGAGACTTTGGTGTTGACTCCTGTTATCGAGAAGGGCGATAAGAGTGTTGAACTTCCAGCAGTTGAGATTATGGGTCGCCGCGCGTGGATCTATTGGAAGCGTAATGGCGAGCAGAATGTTACATCTTCTCCGCTCTATGCTGACCGTGAGGCAAAGCGTGCTGAGCGTAAGGCAGGCAAGAAGCAGTCGATACCTTATACTACAAATATCGCTTATGAGTCTTGGATGAAGAGCGCTAACGTGGTGATCAAGCAGGGTAGCTGCGGTTGCGATGAGCAGTTGCTCGCATTGGGTGACAGCCCTCTCTCTCGTATCTTGCACGAGGCTTACAAGCCACAGTACATGATGTCGTTCATGGAGCCAGCTCCAGAGCCTACAAAGATTCGTTACGAGTCACATTCGGCATACATCAACTTTAAGGTTGACAAGTATGACATCTTGGAGGATTATAAGAGCAACAAGTCGGAGCTTGCATCTATCATCAACTCTATCGAACGCGTGGAGCAGGATAAGGATCTGACTATCACCTCTATCACCATCGAGGGTTGGGCATCTCCTGAGGCTACCGAGCAGCACAATAAGCGACTCTCTGAGAATCGTGCAAACTCTTTGGCTGACTATGTGGCTCAGAAGACCGACATCGAGCGTTCTCACATCGAGGCTATCGGTTGTGGTGAGGATTGGAAGGGTCTCCGAGAGTTGGTTGTGGCCGAGCAGAATCTCTTGAATAAGGATAAGGTGATGGCGATCATCGACAATGCAAATCTTACACTCGATCAGAAAGATAAGCAGCTCAAGGAGTTGATCCCAGAGACAATCTACCAGCGCATGATGAACCAGATGTATCCAAAGTTGCGCCGCAACGACTACCGTATAGTATATAATGTGCGTAACTTCAACCTCGAGGAGGCTCGTCAGTTGGTTGATAAGGATCCTTTAAAGCTCTCTTTGAACGAGTTGTATAAGGTTGCGGGTAGCTATCCTAAAGGCTCGGCAGAGTATAACCACGTGATGGAGGTTGCCGCTAAGACCTATCCAACACAGAACGCAGCGGCGGTAAATGCGGCGGCGGTGATGATTGAGAAGGGTGATGCGAACGGTGCTTTGGCGGTGTTGAGCAAGGCCGATCAGTCGGATGCAACGGTGCTCTTGGCGATGGGTATGGCATACGCTAAGGCGGGCGATGTAAAAAAGGCTCGTGAGGCGTTCTCGAAATCAGCCGATAAGGGCAATGCCGAGGCTAAGCACAACTTAGCGGAGCTTGCTAAGAGCTTGGAGTAAAACTTAAAGAGAAAACTAAGAACGAACGAAAATATTTTTCAGAAAATTATCAAACAAATTAATTAACTCACTTAAAATTATTTATTATGAAAAGATTTTTTATCGCAGCTTTGGCCCTCGTAGCAATGGTGGGTTGTAGCAAGGATGATGCAGGTTCTATCCTCGACACATCGAAGAAGAGCGTAGCAATCACGATTTCTAACGCTATTTCAGAGACAAGAGCACTAACTGATTCTGCTGTAGGCCTTGAAAACTAGGCTTGTACTCAGGCTGATGATTTGGTATTCGTATTCTGTACAGGTTCAGGTACTAAGGTAGTTGCTAAGTCTATTGAGGACGCTTATGAGAAAGATGGTGTTTACACATTCCACGGTTTGGATCAGTCAGTTTCAGCGGTTTACGTTATCGCTAACGGCGTTGGTGCAAACAAGATTACTACGGCAAATGCTCCTGCAACAGTAGATGCTGCAAGAACATTGTGGCAGACTCAGACTCCAGATGTTGAGTGGGATGAGATCATCGTTTTCGGTTATGACTCAGCTGATCACGTTATGGATGGTACTGAGGAGGTTTTCTGTGAGGTTGATGGTCATAAGTATCCTCTCTTTGAGGCTTCTGTAGAGGTTAAGCCTGCTCACGCTCGTGTCGAGGTTACTAACATCGCATGTAGTGATTTGGGTACAAAGTACAACAAGATTACTCTTAAGAATTTGGTCCTTGCTCCAGGAGAGAATGGCGGTTTGACACAACTTTTGGGCACTAATGGTAATGGCTTCCAGTTGGATGCTACAGTTTCTCCAAAGGTTACATCTTTGACTCCAGGTACAGGCAAGGCTTGGTCTTGGAACATCAAGGAGCAGGTGGTAACTGACCTTGTTTTGAATTTAACGACTGACGAGGGTAACGGCTGGAAAATTCCTGCTGGTACTGAGGCTCGTACAGTTACAGTTATTGACTACAAAGCTCCTGCTAACTATGCTACTACTGACAATGTAGATACTGATGGTAACTTGGAGAAGTTCTTGAATGGTGAGATTTATGCTTTGGATCTTACTTTTGCTGAGGAGAATATTCACACTGAAAGCGATATGCTTTGCGTAAACGTAACAGTTAGAATCGCTAATTGGGTAGTTGTTCCTGTAAAGCCTGTGTTCAACTAATCTGACAGAGGGTTTATCCCGAATCATAACTTATTCAGAGCCGAGTTCGCTCGGTCATAGGTCAGGTGGCTCGGCTCTGGTTTTTTAATAAAAGGTAATTTATACGGTTTGATTCGCCGTGTGGCGATTAAGAACCAAAGTGAAGCAGTCGTAAGACCAAAATCGAGGTCGAGACTGCACTAATGCAGGCGCCGAGCGCCCCTAAAAACTGAAATTATGAAGAAATATCTATACTTGTTATTGCTCGCTCCGTTCGTTCTGCTCGCGAGTTGCATCAAGGAGGACTATGATGATTGCGAAAGGTGTACACTCACCTTCAGCTATACGGGCGATGTTACTCAGGATATATTCCCTGAGCATATTACACGCGTAAGCCTGTATGTTTTCGATGAAGACTCTCGTTTGGTGCAGACCAAACAGATCGAGCAGAACGAACTGAAAGCATTTCAGGGTACGAAGCTCAACCTCAATCCTGGCCGTTATAAGGTTGTGGGTGTGGGAAATTGCTTCGACAAGACTGAGGTGTCAAACACCTCGTCACAAGATATGACTAAGATCGAGTTCCATCACCCTAATGTTCCTGAGAGGGGCGTGGTAGAGGGTAATGACTCGCTCTATTTGGGCCAGAAAGATATCGTAATCCCTTCGGATTATTGGTATAAGGATGATGTTCCTTTCCGATCATCACACCTTAAGGTCTCTTATTCGGTTGAGGGTTACACCGAGAATTATGCAGGTGTCCCTATCCCAGCTCAGAGTTTGTTGGAGCTCCGAGTAAATAATTTGTTGCCGCAGACCGATTTTACCAACCGCGCTCACGGTGACAAGATGACATACAATCCTCTTTTGACAGTAGATCAGGCTAATGGTAACCATGAGGCGTACTTTAATATCATGCGTCATGCCAAGTCTTCAGACGTGGAGTTTGAGTTGGTGGAGAAGTCGACTGGAAAGCTGCTCCATACCTTCACATTGGAGTATTTCCTTACGAAGTATCCTCAGATTGATGTTACCAAGCAGGAGGTATTGATTCCTATTATAGTGATCTTTAAAGAACATGATGTTACGGTGACTATCCCCGATTGGTTGATCGTTGATGTGACTCCTGGTTACAAAGATTAAATTGAATAAGATGAAAAAGCTGAAATATATATTGATGACGGTCTCTGTCTTGGCGATTATGTCGCTTACGAGTTGCATCAATGAGGAGGGCCTTTCGCTCAACAAGGTCTCTATGGATGTAAATCTGACTCGTGGCGGTGCAACGTCAGAGCAGCATGGTGATAAGTTCGAGGAGGTGATGATTTGGGCTTTCGAGAAGAGTTCCGACAACCATGTTACAGATGTTGCAGCAGGTTGGAGACGTGCCATCTTCACAGACGCGACCTACACCTCGGTTTCGGTTCATTTGGAGTTGCCAATGTGTGGCGATGCTGGTGCCGATTACATCTTGGTGGCGGTTATTAACCCCGCAAAGTTCGGTGATGTGACCTACAACGGCTCTGCACTCTCGCTTGGTGCAAACACTACCTATACCGAGCTTATCAACGCTCGTTTTGCCAATTCCACAGCGTCAACCCCTATCATGAATAGCGTGACTGAGGGAAAGCCTGGTGAGCCTGCGTTGATACCTGTGTCGCATTGGACTCCTATTTCGGTTACTTCGGCCGATATACATAAGAGTGACGGCCATAAGGTGGTTTCGATGTCGGTCTTCCGTGCCGTTGCTAAGACTCAGTTCTTGGTTGCACGCACTTCGGAGTTTGATTTGAAGATCAAGAGCCTTAAACTCTACAACCAAAAGATGCCTGTAGATGGCATGGTTTTGTCTCCACTCTCAAGTGCTCAGCTCCAGAGCGAGAATATCGTTCCATCGTGGTTTGGTCAGAACACACCTTCGGTAGCTCAGACCGATGCGGCTAAGATGTATGATTTCCAGATTGCGACAGACGGCGTAGCGGTGGCAAAGACACTTGCGGCGCATACAACAGATGTTAATGATTATACGTTGGCGGGCGGTTGTACTATCGCAGAGACTTCGGATGCCTGCACATATAGCGATAACGCTATGGTAGCTCCTGCGAATGCTGCCGATGGCGGTTACTACTATGAGATAACATATCAGATCGGCTCAGGTGCCGAGCAGACTCGCTATGTCGCTCTGCCTGCCGTTGCCCGCAACCACGACTATCAGGTGCGAGCATTGATCAACGGCGAGGGCGGTCTGAATGTAAACTATACTGTTGCTGATTGGAAAGACGCGGAGTGGGATCTGGACTTCTCTCCAGCAAACAATACCAATTTGCTTTCTGCACCTGACGTGACAGCGGTAGCTAATGTGGCTCCAACTGTTAAGTACAACGCCAACTCTTCAGATGCAGTTCCTTTCAAGGGTTACTTCCGCATGAGCGGTCCTGTTGAGGCTGAGTGGCAGCCTGTGATCTATGGCGCAGAGTCTGATAGCTATGCAGTGGAGGTGTTTGAGGTTACCGATCCTACGACAGTGACTTTGGCGGCAACTCCGTCAGCACTCCCAATCAAGGTGACAGATGCCAACAAGGAGAAGTTTTATGAGATCAGAGTGACAACTAAGGATGTGAACCGTAATGGCTTGAAGTTCAAGTTGGCGATCTCGCATACCTCGGCTTGGCACACAACCGATGCTAAGTTATTGCTCATCAACGCTGGTTCAAGCTCAACTTCGACCTATTGGCCAGAGAGCGGTAACAACCACACCTATGTAGAAATTTTGCAAAACTAACGACTAACCTCACATATACTTGACGATGAAAAGGTTTTTATATTATACAGTATTTTGTTGCATGGCGTTTGCCTTAGGCTCATGTACTCAGAACGAGGAGCTTGAGAGCATCAAGGCGGGCAGTGATTACATCCAGATCACGACCTCTTTGGTTCAGAGTAAGGTAACACGCGCCCATGATAGCTCGGTAGAGCGCACCGTTGAGCATATCGATGTGTTTGTGGTTGCGAGCGAGGGTGCTGATGCAGGTAAGGTCGTTCATTATGAGCGCAATACCGCAGGCAACAACTCTGGTGTGGATGCTGACGGAGCAGGCACTTTGACTCTTTCGGTGAAGCGTGGTGATGCTAAGTTTGCTGCCGATGCAAAGTATGCCGTCTATTTAGTTGCCAACAGCACAATCACAACAGAGGCAGCTGCGGCTTTGGCTACACTCGACAACCTCAACGATTGGGTTCAGAGCGATGCATTGCTTCACGTGACAGGTACCAATTTGAGCGCAGGAACACCTCCTCAGACATTCTTGATGCAGGCGATTGCAGGCTCTGATTCGGGTCAGGTGATCAACTCTTCTTCGGGCAATGGTGAGAATTTGACTCTCTCGGCTCAGTTCGAGCGTGCTGCGGCTAAGATCGTGGTGAATATCAAGCAGGGCGATGATGTGGAGTTCTACAAGGAGCTTTCAGATGAATCAACTAAGGGTAGTGCACTCTATTTCTTCAATATGTTGCCAACAAAGAGCTACGTTTTGCCAACCAAGAGCTTGGCGATTGCAGATCAAAATTTGGTGACTACTACCGAATTAGGCCCTAATACCCATACCTACATCTGGACTGAGGCGGCAGGTCATACTGCCACTGCTCCTAAGCACGATATCACATTGGTAGGTTATGCCTATGCTCACGATTGGAGCACAGCCGAGCCACTGAATGAGACTTGTATTATCGTGAACATCCCTATGAAGTGGAATAAGGATGGCGATGCGAGCAACGGTAAGGAGGTTACAGCTTGCAATAGCTGGTATATGATTCCTCTGAGCCAGAATGAGAAGTTCGAGCGCAATACTTGTTATGTGGTAAATGTAACGATCAACACCGCAGGTGCAAGCGACCGTACATCTGTCGTAGAGTTGGACGGTATCGAGTTCAAGACTCTGCCTTGGCAGGAGGTTGAGATCAGCGTGGGCGATTCGAGCAACGAGCCTAAGTATTTGATGTTGAATAAGGATGTTGTGAAGATCTATAACACAAATGTTGACGCAACACAGCTTACATTCTCATCTTCATCTCCGATTAAAAGTGTTACGCTTAAAGATGTCTATACTCATAATGCAGACGATACATTCACCAAAGCTGCTGATAGTTATAAGGCATACTATGTCAATAAGTTTGGTATTAAAACATCTTTGTCGAGCGATGTTATGGCGTTGGTATCGGCAACTGCTGAACAGAAGGTTTTGAATGGAAATATAAGTATTTTGTCACCTATTCTATCGACAACTGAAGCTGAGCGTACTAAGGCATTGGCAGTTTTGGGTACTGAGCCAACTCGACCAGCGGAGGTTGCAGAGCCTGCTGGTAAACCAGAGCCAAATATCCCTGCATCTTCAACAACTACTGATACAAGTGAAGAGAATATTGGCCGAGATGAAGTAGTCGTCACTACAACTACTACTGTCTCATATAGTTTCGAGGGAGAGGGTGAGAATATAAAGGTGACACAGACAACTACCGTAGATAAAACTTATAGAAGAAAAGGGGGGCATGGTGGAAGTATAGTACACGTTGATGGTTATCCAACGACAACAACTGTAGAGTATGATTGGGCGGGAAAAAATGATTATATCACGGTCTATAATACTTGGGCCACACATAATGCTGAGGCATATGCGGAATATAAAGCATATCTTACTGCTTTGGAGGCTTACAATGCTTACCAAGCTGCAATAACAGCAATCTTAACGCTTTTGGAATTTGCTTTTGCCTTTGCCTCCTTGCTTACGCGTGCCCTGGGAGCTACAGCTTTTTGCTTTTTAGGAAAATTGGTTGCAAGCTTTACGTCAAAATTTCTCATAGCGTCATCAAGAATTTTTGTTGTTGTAACCTCGATATTTTCTGTATAATACACATATTTGACATATTTTTCAAGGCGCTTGAGATTGCCTGTTACACGGGCGTTTCCTGCCTTTTTGCCCTTGGCAAGCTTTTTGCCGCTTATCATATAGCTTGCCAGAGACATGACTGATTCAATGGCTTCTGATTCGGCTTTATCACCGTTTACGGGTTTAAATACATTTAGCTTAACATATCCGTCTGGTGTTATGATTACATTTTCGGGGCTGAAATCAACGTGATATATGCCGAAACGTCCCAGAGATTCATTCATTTTTAATAAATTTATAA
>CAYTGT010000053.1:0-8987 GCA_964437405.1 uncultured Alistipes sp. | reverse complement strand
AGAGAATGCTATTCACACAGCACAATATGCAACTATTAGAGAATTGGAAATAAATTCTATTGATGAGGAATTTGAGGATGAATTAATATTGTAAAGGATTTTTATTAGTATGTTTGTAAAGATTTTTTTATTCATATTACTCTTTTTCTCTTTCTCTTGTCAAGCGACTGAACAATTAGAAAAAATAGAAGTCGGTGCCGAGCAGACTGCTGAGTATCTTCCTGCGCTTAAAGGCCAGCGCGTTGCTGTATTGGCAAATCATACAGCTATGGTAGGTGATGAACACCTTGTTGATATGTTGATCCGTAGTGGTGTAAAGTTGGTGGGAATCTTCTCGCCCGAACATGGCTTTCGTGGTGGTGCTGATGCGGGTGAACACGTCAAAAGTTCGGTAGATGAAAAGACTGGAGCCCCCATCTGGTCGCTCTATGACGGCAATGCAAAACGTCCTTCAGACGAGAAGATGCAAGCTTTCGATATTCTGCTTGTCGATATGCAGGATGTCGGTCTGCGTTTCTATACCTATTACATCAGCATGTTGCGCATGATTGATGCTTGTGCCGATTTCGGCCGTCAGGTGATTGTGCTTGACCGTCCCAATCCTAATGGCATGTATGTCGATGGCCCGATTCTCGATATGGCGAAATATAAATCGGGCGTTGGTGCGCTTCCAATCCCTGTTGTGCATGGCTTGACGATGGGCGAAATCGCTATGATGACACAAGGCGAGGGCTGGAGCAAAAAATGTGATGTGCGAGTGGTTAAATGCACAGGCTATACCCACCAAACTCGCTATTGCCTTCCGATAGCGCCATCTCCCAACCTACCAAATCAACACTCGATATACCTCTACCCATCAACTTGCCTCTTCGAGGGTACGGTCTGCTCGTTAGGCCGCGGTACTGAAGCTCCATTCCAGATTTACGGCCATCCTGCGTATAAGGGCGGTGATTTTGAGTTTACGCCTCGCTCTGTGGTGGGAGCTAAGAATCCACCTTTGAAGGATCAGAAGTGTCGCGGTGTGGATCTCCGTCAGTTGGATGATGAGGCGATTATCTCCAAAGGCTTTAATTTAGAGTATGTGATAGATGCCTATCACAATCTCAATATGGGTGAAAAATTCTTTAGCCGCATGTTCTTGCTTCTGACAGGTGTGGACTACATCAAGCAGATGATTATGGAGGGTAAATCGGCCGATGAGATTCGCCAAATGTGGCAGAAGGATGTCGAGGAGTTCAAAGTTCTCCGCCGAAAATACCTATTATATAAAGAGTAAATATCGTCCCTTGCCTTATGCGTTCCATCTTCCTCTTTGTTTTGTTACTCACTTCGTTGAGTCTTTCGGCTCAGGGGTGGCAGTCGCAGGATTCGCCGACAGACCCGATGCAGATAAGATTGATAAATCGCGATTATAACGTACGGATCAAACCTCAAGGCCAACCGTGGCGTGAGTTAAAGGTCTATGGCGCATTGGTCTCAAATTATGATCGTCATACAGAGAATCATCAGGATTTCGTGGGCGTGAAGCGCTCGGCGATGGGCTTTACGATGTTTTGTGATGATTTTCATGAGTCTGTCAAGGTGTGTGTTACGCGTCATGGCGAGCCCTTCGAGAGTGTGGAGATTCGCCCCTCGAAATATGGCATTGAGTGGCGGCGTGTGGGGCGAAACACCATCGAATTTGAGCTAACCCATCCTCGCGAAAAGATCTCTGTGGAGTTCGATGGCGACAGGGATCATAACCTCTTTATCTTCCCCGATTGGCACGACTTCAACCGCCCATATCCACCACAAGATGACCTAATATATTATGGTAAAGGGGTATATTATGCGGGTGTGATAAATCTTAAGTCGAACCAAACCCTCTATCTCGATCAAGGTGCTGTTGTCTATGGTCAGGTACGTGCCGTTGATGCATCCCACGTGAAGGTTATGGGGCGAGGTGTTTTGTGTGGCTCGATGGCCAATCATGCAGAGTTTTACCGAGGTCGATTGGTCGATTTTTTGCGTTGTAAAGATGTGACGCTCGAAGGCATCACCTTGCGCGATTCGCCTGCGTGGAGTCTCTGTATGACCGATTGCGAAATGGTGCACATCAAAAATGTCAAGGAGATCTGCTGGATGATAAACTCCGATGGTGTGGATGTGTGCAATAGCCGCGAGGTGGTTGTGGAGGATTGCTTCATGCGAAATTATGACGATAATGTCTCTATCAAAGCTGTGAAGTGGGGTACAGGTGATTCAGAGAATGTGACCGTTCAGGGGTGTACATTCTGGGCAGATTGCGCCCACAATTTTCTGGTTGGTCCCGAAGCTCCAGGGCATACCATATCGCGTTCCCGATTCCTCGGCTCGACAATCCTCGAAAGTCGCGAGAAGGCCGATCCGTGGCGTGGGGCTATGGCTGTGATGATTTCGGACGAGGGTAAGTATGAAGATGTGCTGATTGATTCTATTGATGTGGAGGGTATCCGCGGTGGCATGATCATGTCGTTCGACTATGCAAAATATACCAGCCGAGGTCGTGCGGCGAAAAATATTGTAGTGCGTAATGTGACCTATCGTGGTCCAGAGCCGCCACGAAGTGTAATCAGAGGATGGCAGGAAGAATATCAGATAGAGAATGTCTCGTTATCAAATCTTCGTTTCAATGGGGAGTTAATCACCGAGGAGAATTTAGACCGTCACTTCGAGGTGAAGCTCGTCAAGGGCCTTAGCATAAACAAGTAGGTAGATAGTAGATAGCAATACCTGCTATGGCCGATAGAATTATCAACATTATCGGGTTGGCCTTTCGATGTGAGAGATAACAAGCCACCAAAAATAGCACCCAACTCCAAGCGTCAATAAAACTTGCTCCTTCGTCAGTCGAGGGGAATAAAAGTAGTAACGCCGCCGAGATTATCATGCTGACCACCACAGGACGCATGGCTGAGATTACTCCGTTGAAGATATGGTTGTTGCGTAATTTGAGAAAAAAACGCGTAATGAGTATCATAATCGTCAGCGCGGGCATACATACCGCAATCGTAGCTACTACCGCGCCCCAAAATCCTGCAACGGTGTAACCGACATAAGTTGCCGAGTTGATAGCAATCGGCCCTGGGGTCATCTGCGAGATGGCCACGATGTCCGAAAACTCAGCATTAGTAAGCCAACCGTTCTGTACTACAATCTCGTTCTGTATGAGCGAGAGCATGGCGTATCCACCACCAAAACCGAAGAATCCAATCTTCAGATAGCTGATAAATAGTTGTAGGTAGATCATCTTTCGACCTCCTTCCCTCTATAAGCAGCCCATGCCGCACCCACAACTGCACCTCCCATAAGCAGATAGATAGGTGAAATGCCGAAGTGCCAAACCAAAAGTGCTACCGCCGCTACCACCGCCATCATTACCCAATTCATACCTTTGGTAAATCCCAACACAGGTGCGAGAATCAGTGCTACCACCACAGGGTGCATCCCCTTGAACGCTGCATCTACTATGGCATTTTCTCTGATCTGAGAGAAGAATATCGCTACTACCAAAATTATCAGAAACGAGGGTAGTATAACCCCCAAAAGTGCCGACAAAGCTCCTCTGTAACCGTACATCTTATATCCGACAAAGACCGATGTGTTGAGCGAAATAGGCCCAGGGGCAGATTGTGCGAGTGTGAGAAGATCCAAAAACTCCCGCTCTTCGATCCAGCGATGGCGCTCTATCACCTCGCGCTGGATAATAGGGATCATGGCATATCCACCGCCGAAGGTAAATAGCCCGATCTTGAAAAATGAGCAAAAGAGTTCAATGTATCTTCCCATTGTCTATCGTTTGTTGCGTGTGAAGCGACAGAATGTCCCCAACGGCAGTTCCTTGCCGAAGCTGTCCTTGAAGTATAGCTCTCCCATCTCCTCGCTGCCCGTCTCTGAGAATGTCTGACGCAGGGCGGTGCGAGCCAGCAGAGCCGATAATCCCATCGAGTAGAGGTTGAGTACCAAAAATCCATGCTCCTTATCCAAAAGTTCAGCACAGCACTCCAACATCTCACATATATTCTCCTCCAAAACCCACTTCTCGCCATTCGCTCCACGTCCGTATGCTGGTGGATCAAGTATTATACCATCATATTTATTCCCACGTCTGACTTCACGGCGGACAAACTTCAACGCATCTTCCACAATCCAACGCACACCATCCAAATGGCTGTTCTCCATGTTCTCTTTAGACCACGTTACCACCTGCTTGACAGAGTCAACGTGAGTCACATCCGCACCAGCCGAGCGTGCTGCAAGTGTTGCTCCGCCCGTATAAGCAAAGAGATTGAGTACACGAGGTTGAACGCCACTCTTTTTCTGCTGCTGAATCTCATCGTATATAAAATTCCAGTTGGCCGCTTGCTCAGGGAAGATTCCCACATGCTTAAATGATGTAAGGCCCAAACGCATACTGAGATACATCTCCTTGTAGCGATACTCAACCTGCCAACGATCGGGCATGTGGCTTTTCATGCGCCACTCTCCACGCTCGTCACTGCGTGATGAGGATGAACGCATAAACGAAGCATCGGCCTTAGCCTGCCACTCCTGCTCCGAGAGCGACTTATGCCAAATCGCCTGTGGCTCAGGACGGCGGGTAACGTATTTGCCGAAACGTTCCAATTTCTCAAAATTGCCCGAATCCAGCAACTCGTAGTCGGGGAATGTGGGTGTCAGTAATTTACTCATATCTAAAGTCTCTTTACTCCTTGTTTTGTGGTCTTAAGCTGCAATCATACAGCGACATCAAGCATCGTTTGCAGTCGAACTCCAATCTGTATTTTGAATATCCATGCTCGATATGTAGCTGACCTTTCAAACGGGGCTTCTCTTTCAGACACTCGCCAATCTCGCGGCGTATGCAGTAGGATGATATCATCACTCGTTCTCCTTGTGTCGGGAGCTTCTCTAAAGCCTCCTCTATCACCTCTGCGCCATGTTTACGGTAGAATCGCTCGGCTAAAGAGTTTGTCACATTTTCATAACGTGTCACAACCTTTGACGGGAAACGAGCCTTACCATTATCACTTATTATATTATGGCTGAGCGCTCTGCTGATGCGTTTTAATCTCAACTCCTCCAAAGCCTTTCTTCGTAGCTCCGAAATCACTCCAGCAGGAGCAAAAAACTCACAACCTGAGACCTCTATATTCTCAATCTGAAATATCGTGCCGCCACACTTGGCGATCTGCTTACGTGCTGTTTCGGCCATCTTTTCGGCGCTGTTCGAGCTTTGGAGCGGTTGTGCTTCACGGAGTGTCAGCTCCACGCCATCTTCATCTCTTAACCAAAGCTCACATCCATCCTCGGAGAGTGTCAGTCGTGCATCGACCCGAATCACTCGGCAGGTGCGGCTGCGGTCGAGTTGCATGGCAAAACGGTGGTCGTAGTTGCGGTAGATTTTAGCCCCTACCTTTAACCCCTCCATGCGATTGGGCATGATCTGATTACCCTCTACCGAATTAATGTTTGTGCCGATCAACCCATCTTGCGTTATAGCACAAATCCCATCTCCTGCAGCCAAATCGGAGGTTTTATCGAGCGTAAATGCTCGGCGAGAGAGCTTTGTAATAGTGCCGATATATTGCCCGACAGCCTTTGGCGTATCGAACGAAGCAACATCGGCCTTACGACCATAAAGCATATAAACGGAAGCTCCACGTGTAAAACTTTTGGCGGGGTCGGGTGTGAAATCTATTATCGAGTGCCCCGATGAAGAGCGACAGAGATCCTCGCGGTGAGCGATTATCTTGTCTAACAACTCTCGGTAGTGGCTGACGATGTTACGGATGTAACGAATATCTTTCAAGCGCCCCTCGATCTTAAACGAGGTGATTCCAGCATCGATCAACTCCTCCAAACTATGTGACAGATCGAGATCTTTGACCGATAGCAGGTGTTTACCCTGCATAATCAAGCGCCCATTTTCATCACGCAAATCGTATGGCAGACGACATGGCTGCGAACATTCGCCACGATTGCCGCTACGGTCAGATGTTGAGCGCGAGAGAAAACAACGGCCGCTGTGTCCTACGCATATTGCTCCATGAATGAAACACTCCAATTCAGCCGATGTCGCTTGGCGGATGGCTCGGATCTCCTCTAAGCTGAGTGCACGCTCTAAAATTATACGAGAAAATCCGCACTCCTCCAAAAATTTAGCACCTTCGGGCGTGGTATTTCCCACCTGTGTTGATGCGTGAAGCTCGACTCCGAGATTCATCTCGCGTAACGCCATATCTTGTACGATAAGGGCATCAATCCCCGCCTCGATTAAGGCTTCGGCTTGTCGTTTAGCTTCGTCTAATTCCTCCTCGAAAAGTACAGTATTCATCGTAGAGTGTACCCTGACACCATACTGATGGGCATACTCAATCGTGCGCACAATCTCCTCTAAAGAGTTTGCCGCCGCGTGCCGCGCACCGAAACGCATTCCGCCCATATATATAGCATCTGCTCCGTGATCTATGGCCGCCTGTGCCGCCTCAAAATTTTTAGCTGGAGCGAGTAACTCAATTTGTCGCATCAGAAAATAGATTTTCTTGCTACAAAATTAGTAAAGAATGCTGAATATACCTGTTTCGCACACAAATTATTTTGGTAATAATATAAAGTTATTTGGTGACACGAACATGTAAAGCACCCTTGTACCCTCCAGAATGATAAACAGTCCACTTTGTCATTGATGCTTTTTTGATAGGATCTTTAATGTTCGGGTACTTACCCATACCTTTGCTTGAACGAAGACTGAATACTAATTTGTCCCAATGAGAATCAATATAATTATCACCGTATTTTTTCCAAGTTGTTTCATCTACAGGGTTGGTAAAATCAAGGATATAATCAGCTGGGTATTTAGAGTCTCTTGATCCACTACCCTTAAACAAAAAATAATTTAGTATAGGTAGCAAATAATCTTTATGAGGAGCAAAAGGGCTATGAAGATTAGAATTGTTTATATCTTCTGTAATAACCCCTTGTAGGCGTAAATCCCAATATCTTGCAACAATACTATCAAGTAGTTGAATATCGCAATTTATTTTTGAACACACTCTTTCCCAGCCATCTCGGGCTGTATGATTTACGAGGGCAGGTGGAGCAGCACTTAATGATTTGATAGAATACCCGACTCCGTTGATATAAACGTCAGCTTTATCGAATATGCCTGCTTTAGCAATTTTTGTTGCCTTTGCAAGTGTAAGAAGGTCTTTGTCGGAAAAGGTAGAGTAATTCTCATAGCCTGCAGGAATATCTAAATATTCTTGTCCTGCGAATCCTACACTCTCAATTTTTTCGTTGTTAAAAATTGATGCACTATTATTATGCATTCTCATTTCAACTAAACGCAACTTAATAATCAGTTCATTTCTTTCTCCTATATTCATGATACAAACAAATTAAGTAAAACAAAAGAGGTGTGTACTAATCCTACATAACACCACATGTAAAGTTATAAAATCTTTTAGTTTTGACAATGGGTATGCTGATCTTTTAGGATAAACACATCAAGAGCCTGTATGGCTCATCGCTATACAGGCTCTTGAATGTGTTAAAATAGAGGTAATTCAGTTTGGGTGACTATGTTCGGTTTGGGGGTTGGAGAAAGAAGTTCTTCGATTATATTTTCGCTGACGCTCTTTATCGTGGGAACTGCTACTGAATTACCCATTTGTTTGTATCTATGTTGGTCAGCAATACCTGCTGTCCAGTCATCAGGAAATCCTTGTAGTCGTTCCCATTCTTTTGGGGTCATTCTTCGTAGACCATCTTTGTTATACTCTCCTTTAATGCGTGTAGACGGAATTAGATTGGTCTGGCGTGGGTCTATGATTAAATTACGTTCACGTCCCATTCCTCCACATACAATTGCTCCTGCGACATCGTTTAAATCTCTGATTTCATAACCAAAACCATGACCTTTTGCTTCGTGTCTTGCTTTGTGGCGTTTCATAGACTCAATGTATACAGTAGACAAATAATATTTTGCTGGGACAGCAGATTCCTCTATAATATCTTTGATTACTTTTGTTACGCATTGATTGTCAGGGTATAAAAAACCTCCGCCACCCTCTGAAAAACCAACGATATAAATACGCTCTCTATTTTGTGCAACACCATAATGTTTTGCATTTAGTATCTTATAGTATGTAGTATATCCAAGGTCAATGCTTAACGTGTTTAATATGGTCTCTAAAGTTTTTCCTCCGCGATGGTTGACTAATCCTTTAACATTTTCTAAAAGAAAAGCTTTTGGTTTTTTCTCTCTAATAATTCTGGCCACATCGAAGAATAAAGTTCCTCTGGTATCATCGAAACCGCCACGTTTCCCAGCGATTGAAAAAGCCTGGCATGGGAATCCTGCAAGTAAAACATCAAAGTCGGGTATGCTTTTTTCATCCACTTTCGTAATATCACACATTGGATTATGAGCGTCTTTAGGAAAGTTCTTTGAATACGTTTTGCATGCCCAAGAATCTATCTCGCTTGTAAATACACATTCGGTCTTCATTCCCAAAGCAGTTGCTGCTTGAGTGAAGCCTAAACGAATCCCACCTACGCCAGCAAAAAGGTCAACGATTCTTATAGTTTTACTATTTACCATTCCAACGAAAATTTGCTACAAAATTAGTAAAGAATGTGCAAAAACCCTCTTTTGTGGCAATATTTTATCTTTTCACACCTTCGTAATAGAAAAAAGCCGCCACGAAGAGGATAACGAACGGAGTTTTTTTATACCTTTGCATTTTAGTAGAACTAATAAAACACGAAAAGATATGTTGACACTCAAGCAACTAAGAGATGATAAGCAGCTGGCTATTGCTCGTTTAGCCAAAAAGGGCGTAGACGCTGCTCCAATTATTGAGAAGATCGAGGTGTTGGACGACAAGCGTAAGGCAATTCAGGCTGAGCTTGATAGCTGCCTTGCTGAGCAGAATGCCGCTGCCAAGCAGATTGGTATGCTCATC
>CAYTGT010000052.1:2535-9120 GCA_964437405.1 uncultured Alistipes sp. | reverse complement strand
GAAGCTCAGCAGGCGAAAGGTACTCGCGTTGTATCTGGTACAGTAGTTGACTCCTATTCAGGAGAAGCTATCATTGGAGCTTACGTATCAGAGGCGGGCAATGACAGTAACACATCGGTTACAGACATTGACGGTAACTTTAGCATTACCGTGCCTAGTAAGAAGGCATCACTTGTGGTATCTTATGTCGGTTATAAGGAGAAGACCGTAGATATCACTGGTATGGCTAACATTAAGATTGAGCTTGAGACAGACAATGAGCTTGAGGAGATCGTTGTCGTTGGTTCGGGCGTTCAGAAGAAGGTCTCTATCACAGGAGCGATTGCCTCAGTAGATGGAGAGACTCTTCGTATGCCATCATCATCACTTACAACAGGTTTGGCAGGTAAGTTGGCTGGTGTTGTACAGATGACCAACTCAGGAGCTCCAGGTTCAACAGGAGAGTTCTACATCCGTGGTATTGGTACTTTCGGTGGTCGTGCTACTCCACTTATCCTTTTGGATGACGTAGAGATTTCATCAGGCGACTTGAACCGTATTCCACCAGAGACCATCAAGTCATTCACCATTTTGAAGGATGCGTCAGCAACCGCTATCTATGGTGTTCGCGGTGCGAACGGTGTAATGATCGTCACAACCAAGCAGGGTTCAGCCAACACACGTGCAAAGGTTGGAGTATCTCTTGAGAACTCATTCGTATCACCAATGAAGATGCCAGAGTTCGTAGACGGAGCAACATGGATGAGCCTTTACAACGAGGCTTCTATGGCCCGTGGCGGTCAGGCTTACTACTCACAGGAGGATATCGAGCTCACAGCAGGAGGTATGTATCCATACGCTTACCCAGACGTAGACTGGATGGATGTAATGTTCCGCAAGCTGAACGTGAACCAGCGCGCAAACGTTAACATCCAGGGTGGAGGTAACCGTGCTACATATTATATGTCTATTCAGTTCAACCACGATACAGGTATCGTAGACGCCCCAACAGATTACGTCTACAACAACCGTATCCAGAACTACGACTACATCTTCCAGAACAACATCTCTTATAAGTTGTCAGATTCTACAACTTTGGATCTCCACATGAACGCTCAGATCTATCAGCGTAATGGCGTGAGCGAGAGCGTTGATAGCCTCTTCGGTTATGCTCGTTTGACTAACCCTATCATGATGGTTCCTTTCTATCCTGAAACAGCGTTCCCAGATGCAGGTCACATCCTCTTCGGTAACGAAATCTTGACAGATACTCGCGTGCGTACTAACCCTTACGCAGCTATGATGGATGACCACAAAGAGTCTAAGTACAACACTTTGAATACATCTTTGAAACTCAACCAAAAGTTGGACTTCATCACTAAGGGCCTCGAGTTCACTGGTCTCGTTAACTGGAAAAACTACTCTGGTTCATACTACACTCAGTCTAAGGCACCTTTCTACTACCGTATCCGTTCTGGTTCATGGGATATCAACAACCCAGAGTACTACGACCTTGAGGAGTTGGCAGTAGGTAACAACTACGTAACTGAGGAGGGTGGCGTTGACGGTACTGATAATACATTCTATGCTGATATCCGTTTGAACTATAACCGCTCATTCGGTAAGCACAATGTAAGCGCATTGCTTATGATGATGATGCGTTCATACCAGTCAACAGGTCTTCCAAACCGTAACTTGGGTTACTCAGGTCGTGCAACATACGACTACGACCAGCGTTATTTCGTAGAGTTTAACTTCGGTTATAACGGTACAGAGCGTCTTCCAAAGGGCGAGCGTTACGAGTTCTTCCCAGCGGTATCTGTAGGTTGGGTACCATCAAATGAGAAATTCTGGGAGCCAGTTAAGTCAGTTATCGACTACTTGAAGATTCGTGGATCTTATGGTTTGGTAGGATCTGATGGTTTCGGTGGTAACCACTTCGTATACTTCGATACTATCTCAATCAATGGTGGTGGTTCATTCTGGATGGGTCCTAATAAGTCAGGCGGTACTTCTTATACTTCGCATGCGGTTTCTGGTTACGCAGTTCAGAATGCTACATGGGAGCGTGTAAAGAAGCTTAACCTCGGTATTGACTTCACACTCTTCCGCGAGTTGTCAGGTACAGTAGAGTACTTTAAGGACAAGCGTGATCGCATCATGTTGCAGCGTGCTTCATGGCCACTTATCATGGGTTACTGGAATGCAGTACCATGGGGTCAGGTAGGAGAGGCTGAGAGCCACGGTTTCGAGGCGAGCCTTAACTGGGACAAGCAGATCAACAAGGATCTCCAGATCAGCTTCCGCGGTAACTTCACATACAACCAGAACAAGTATGTCTACAAGGATGAGCCAGACTACAACTCAGTATGGCAGCGCCAGACAGGTATGCCACTTGATGACTACCGTACAACAGGTTACATTGCTGAGGGCTTGTTCGAGTCAGAGGAGGAGATTGCCAACTCACCAGAGCAGTTGCTCGGTACAGCCGTACGTCCAGGTGATATCAAGTATCGTGACGTAAACGGTGATGGTCGTGTCGATGGTGATGACTCAGCGGTGATCTCACCTTATGGCCGTAACCCACGTATCCAGTACGGTTTGGGAGCCAACCTCCGTTGGAAGAACTGGGATTTCGGTGTATTCTTCTCAGGATCAGCAAAGCGTACAATCATCGCAGGTAACATCGAGACATTCGGTACAGATGATCGTAACGTAATGCAGTGGGTAGCAGACGAGTGTTGGACAATGGAGAATCCAAATCCAAATGCTACATATCCACGTTTGGGTCTGACAGCAGCCGACAATGCTAACAATATGGTTGATTCAACTTATTGGATGTATAACGGTAACTTTATGCGATTCAAGACTTTGGAGATTGGTTACAACTTCAAGTTCGGTCGCGTTTATGTAAATGGTGATAACATCGCTGTATTTGCACCATTTAGCAAGTGGGATCCAGAGCTTTACTGGGATCGTTACCCACTTAACCGCACATTCACATTGGGTGTTCAGCTCAGATTCTAAAAACAAAGGTTAATAAAAAATTAGTAAAACATTATGAAACTATATAATAAAGTATTAGCTGTTGCAGCTTCAGCTTTGATGCTTGTTTCATGTGACTTCTTGGATGTAGCTCCAGCAGAGCGTACTACATTTAAGGATGCGATGAAGACTATGGCATCTACTGAGGGTTGGCTTTATGGCTGTTTTAATTCAGTAGCTGGCACAAACGGTGCTGGTTGCGAGGGCTATGAGGGCGGTGCAGATGAGTATACTACACCAGTTCTTTGGTCTGAGTATGACAACTGGAAGGTGCGTATGGCATCTATCAATGCTACAAACATTAGCGATAGCTATTGGCGAGTTCTCTACGGTGATATCGGTAACGTACACCTTTTCCTTAAGCAGTTGGACATCCTTAAGCCAGACTTCTTGACAGAGGAGGATATCGCAGGCTTTAAGGCGCAGATTAACTTCGTCAAGGCTTACTACTACTTCCGTATTCTTCAGTACTTTGGTCCATGCCCAATCGTATATGAGTATGCTGACATGAGTACAACAAAGGATCAGTATGCAGGTCGTTCACACTATGACTATGTAGTACAGTATATCCTCAGTTTGTTGGAGGAGGCATATCCAAACCTCCCAGCAACTTACTCAATGGATAAGTATTACGGTCAGGGTAACCAGGTTATCGCAGCTTTCTTGAAGGCAAAGGTATTGCTCTACGCTGCATCTCCATTGTGGAATGGTGATTTCCCATGGTTGGAGTGGAAGAATAAGGTCGAGACTCCAGGTACAGATCCTATTACAGGCGAGACTTATGGTTATGATTTGGTAAGCCGTACATTCCATATCGAGAAGTGGTATGCTGCACGTGACGCTGCTGTCGAGGCTATTCGCGTAGCTGAGGGTCAGGGTGGCCGTGAGCTCTTCACATGGAAGCATGCTGAGCCATTGATTGCACAGAATCAGGTAGAGTGGGATCCACGTAAGGGTGGTTGCTGGTATCCAGGTGTTGATCCATCAACTCCACAGGGTGAGCAGTTCTACAAGGCCGTTCTTACTATGCGCTATGCTGCTGCAGCTGACGAGGGTCAGGGTAACAAGGAGATCATTTGGTCTAACCACACTACTCCTAACCAGCGTACATTTAAGCCACGTAACATGATCTATGCTGGTTCTGGTGACAGCTGGTCTGGCGGTTGGTCTGGCGGTAGTGTAACTTTGAACGCTGTTGAGAAGTTCTACACTGCAAACGGTAAGTTGCCAAAGGACGATCCTAACTTTACTCCAGAGGAGGATTGGTTTAAGTCAGCAGGTTTGAAGCGTGAGGCAGCAGATTGGTTGAGCGATGCAGCACATGATCGTTCAGAGATCATCAATCTCCACGTAAACCGTGAGCCACGTTTCTATGCTTGGATTAACTTTGATGGTGGCGAGATGGGTCCAAAGTTGGGCGCTGGTAAGCCAAAGAAGTTGAACTTGCGTAGCTCAGCTCGTGATAATGCTGATCCTTACACAATCTACTCAGGTACAGACCTCGATCAGGCAGCTCGTGATAACAACCAGTCAGGTTACCTCTCTGATAAGTTCTGTACACCAGCACAGCAGTGGGCAGCAACAGGTAGTTACTCATACACTACTTTCCTCTTCCAGATGTTCCGTTTGGCAGACCTCTATCTCTTCGCAGCTGAGGCTTACGCAGAGATCTATATGCACGAGGGTGGCGACCAGAACTTGGCAAGCGCACTTCAGTACTTGAATCCTATCCGCGAGCGTGCTGGTATTGCTACTTTGACTACTGCTGATTGTACATCAAGCATGACAATCCGCGACTGGGTACGCAACGAGCGTTTCGTTGAGCTCTTCCAGGAGGGTCACCGTTGGCATGATATCCGCCGTTGGGTAGTGGGCGACCAGTACCTCGGTGCAGGTAAGCTTGAGGGTCTCCAGTGCTTCGTGAACTACAAGAAGAATGCTTCTGTTGAGCACTTCAACCAGCGCGTTAAGTTGGATGGTGACTTCAAGTGGATGGACCGCTTGTATATGTTGCCTATCAACCTTGATGAGCTCTACTCTAACCCACAGATGGTACAGGCTCCTGGTTATTAATAGAACCTTAAAGAAAAAGTTACAATGAAACAAATATTTGGAAAATTGAGCATGGCGGTTGCGGCATTGACAATGTTTGCAGCCTGCGACAATTCGATGTACGAATACGATGAGCTCTTCCCAGAGGCAGTAAAGCGTGTTGTTTGTATCAAGCAGGACTCTAAGGGCGCTAAGGAGCTTTTCAATGTCGGCAAAGATGATTATGTTGACTTCACCATCCTCCGTTCGGGTGGTATTCCTGAGGACGAGGCTTCAGTAAAGATTGAGGTTATGTCACAGGAGGAGTTGAGCCTCTATGATGAGAATTATGTATTGGCAGACGCATCTATCGTTAGCTTGAGCGCATCAAAGATGAACTTCAAGGCAAACGAGCGTTACCAGATTCTCCGCGCTACCTTCACAGCTGATGGTATTCAGAACTGTGCTGATCAGTTGGCTACATTGGAGCCAGGTGAGATCTTGTGTTTGGCGTTTAAGCTTGTCGAGGATGGCAACACATCTATCGATGGCGATAAGAACTATGTAATTCGTGAGCTTTCAGTTAATGAGCCACAGTTGAACTTCAACTTCGCTGCAACTTATGTGAATGGTACTTCAACAACTGTTGATGTAAACCTTCCATTTGCGAACGAGGATTTCACTATTGACTGGACATTCGATGTAAAGTCTGCTGATTACACTGGCATGGAGCCTTCTACAGCATTCGGTAACGGTTTGGCAGCTAAGTATGTAGCTGGTGCTGCAGTTAATCCAGTAGTAGAGGGTACAAACTCAATGGGTGCAGGTGAGACAACAGCGTCTTACACTATCTCATTGCCTGCTGGTACAGCTCCTGGTATCTACGATGTACAGGTAACTTTCGGTGATGCAGTGTTGGATGGCGGTAAGGATATGCTTACTAACCATGCTGCTAAGGCTGAGACTTGCACTATGTATATCCGCTTCGATACTCGTACTGACCACTTTATCTACAAGCAGCCAACTGATGATGCTAACCGCACAGCTGGTATCGCTTTGACAGATAGAACTGTACTTGATCACGCTAACATGAAGTTTATCCCAGGTTCATCATGGTCTTCATTCGATTGGAATAAGATGTTTGATAACAACACAACTTCTCACTGGGAGAACCGTTGGTCATCAGGTGGTTGGGGTCCTACAACAGTGCCTTTCAACGCAGTTGTTGATTTGGGTTCTAAGCAGGATGTAACTGCTATGGAGTACTGGCGCCGCGATGGTACTTATTACTATGATACTAAGGGCTTCGAGGTTTACGCTGCTGAGACTGCAGATTACTCTGCTGCTGACAACCTCCAGTTCGATGGTTTGACTTACCTCGGTTACTATGAGGCAGCTGGTCAGCACGGCAATCGTATGACTATTTGCGAGTTCCCTAAGGTAAATACTCAGTACCTCGTTATTCGCTACACTAACTCTAACCGTGGTAACTCGGTTAACTGTTGTGAGTTGCGATTCTGGAACTAATTT
>CAYTGT010000052.1:0-2525 GCA_964437405.1 uncultured Alistipes sp. | reverse complement strand
AGACTTTAGATTAGTTTGAATTTAGACTCGCCCTTCGGGGCGGGTCTTTTTTTATGCACAATGATGACTATTGTAGTCGTGGAATGTTTGAGTTTTTAGTTTAAGGCTGATGTTATTCAGACGTGTGCGCTTTGTGCCCGTAAGGTAGATAAGAAAATTGGGGCAAAGGCAGTAATGTGAATTTTATGGCTATGATGCAAAAAGCGGCTCCTCGCGTTGGGACGCTATTGCGATGTAGAGAGGTGTGCTAAAGCACAGATATATACTTTCGCACTTCCTGACCATAATGCTTGTGCAGATAGGTGTACCACTTGAGAAAGTGGGCGAAGTTCTGCTTGGATAATCCTCGGTGTAGGCGAAGATGATCCTTTAAGTGGCCAAAGTACGACTCTAATGAGTTGGTTGTTCGGGGGATCTGCTTGTCGTGTGTGTAACTGAACAGATCGGGCAAAGCCTTGCTTACGTGGGAGTAGGCGCGGCGTAGAGTCTTGTGCAGGTAACGATTGTTACCGCTCAGCGGATCTATGGCACGTTGTTGTAACGTAGCCTTGTAGAACGAACGCCAATCGGTAAAAGCCTGCATCCAGAGCTCGGCTTCCATTGGGGTTTCGATATAGGTCAGCATGTGTGTCAGGCGCTGAAGTTCGATGGCAGCAGGTAGCTTAGGTCGTCTGGAGAGCTGATTGTCCACCTCGCGTATGACGTGGGCCACACAACGCTGTACAACAGCATCTGAGCAGCTCTCACGCACCGATTTGAGGATGTTGGGCTTGCCATCGCAGGTGACGCTCCGAATCGAGACGCCATGTCGCTGGATCTGCTCCAAATCCTCTTTTAGCTCGTGGAAAAGTTCTCCTGTGGTGATGCGCTGGTGGATTATGCGGCGGCGATTGCCGTCACGATAGAGCACCAGACAGAGCTTGTTTCGGAAGTATGTTCCGTCAATGAGAAGGTTCACCGCCTCCTGCGGCTCGATCTCCCATGCTGGGCATTTAGGGAGTGTGCGGTGAAAGTAGTACTTGATTTTTCTCACGCTGTAGCCGCTCGCCTGAGCAATCTGCT
The DNA here is from genome assembly GCA_964437405.1 of uncultured Alistipes sp. GTDB lineage: Bacteria > Bacteroidota > Bacteroidia > Bacteroidales > Rikenellaceae > Alistipes. The sequence continues at coordinate 1,463 of CAYTGT010000052.1, read as the reverse complement.
CGATGCTCTGCTTGCCATGAACCCAGCGGACGAACCAGGGCATCATGTTCTTCTGCGTGATGTGGGCGCGGCGATCGGTGAAATAGCTGCGGCAGTTGCGGCAGTAGTACCTCGAATAGCCAGCCCGTTTGCCTTTTTTGATCGTGTCCAGAAAACCACAAATAGGACACCTCATTCTACGTTTGTTGTGCATAAAAATAGAGATTAGTAGAAAACGTACACTACTAATCTCCTAAATTCTCACCTAAATTGCAAATAATAAAACACTTAAAAACACCCCTAAGTGCCATTTTTTGCACCTCTCCCCGAAGTAGAATTACGTTTTGCTCAAAATTGTATACAAAGAGTCCAAAACGGACTCTGCCTGCATCGTGCGATTATTTATAATCTTTGGGCAGACAGCCATACTGTTTTTTGAAACAAGACGAGAAGTAAGAAGGAGAGTTAAATCCTACCAACATACATATATCGGCAATCGAGTGACGTCCCTCAGCGAGCAATTCGGCGGCACGCTTTAGTCGGGCCAAACGGATATACTCGTTGGGGCCCACGCCTGTGATCTGTTTGATCTTGCGGAATAGGTTGGAACGCGACATACACATGTCCGATGAAATATCGTCTATCGAGAGGTTGATATCGCTCATGTTGGCATCGATCTGGGCGATAAAACGCTTCAACAGATCCTCATCGCTGCCACTCAATCTCTCGGTTGTTGCTGTCTGAGAAGCGTGATCTGCTACCGAAACACCTTTCTCGATGTTGGTAACATCATCATTTCCAGTTACTTTTGCATCTGAGGCGAGGGGTGTATTTGTAATACCTTGATTTTCAGAATGTTGCAAAGCACCACTCTGCGATCCCACAACGTGACCACACTCTCTCTCACTTCCATCAACCACACCCTCTGCCGACATTTCGCTCTGAGCCTTTGCCTGCTCTGCTTCGACCTGAGCCGTCAGAGCCGCAACTTGACGCTGCAGATCGTTAATTTTTCGAGCCTGAGTGATGATTGTTCGCTTTGAACTTCGCATCCTGCGCATCTGCAAAATTACCACCACACCCAACAATAACAACGCTACGATCAGCGCATAAGGCGAAGTGGCAACAAGCTCTATAAGGTAGATCATATATCTTTAACTATTGGTAATAATCAAAGATACAAAAGATAATCGACATTTCAAAATCGGGCACAAAAAAAGGGCGTAGCCGCAGGCTGTAAGACCAAAACTCTCGCACACAACATCGGCCGAGTAATATCGGTCAACGCCACATTCTACTAATCTCTCTCACTTAGGCTACACCCAAACTTTTTCAATATGTCCCTACCTCAGCTCCTACTCGTACGAGCAAAAAGCATGTTGTAGAAAAGAACTCTGATTCGACTTTTCGTCTGCTTGTTTTGTCGAAAAACGAGGGCCCACCCGCTGTGGGCGAGCCCCGATTAATTATCTAATTTAGATTCC
>CAYTGT010000051.1:0-9171 GCA_964437405.1 uncultured Alistipes sp. | reverse complement strand
TTGATATTTTATCAAAAAAAATACCTATCTTTGCCGTTCGCAAGAGTGTGCACTCGCGTAACCCTGTAAACTATATGGTTTAGGGGAGATAGATCGGTCTAAAATAATTTTAAAATATATGGCACAGAAAAAGACATCTGAAGTAGATTATTCGATGCAGGAGAAGATCATGGCTCTCTATGAGTTGCAGAAGATCGACTCTCAGATCGATGAGATCAACAAGGTAAAGGGTGAGTTGCCTTTAGAGGTACAGGACTTGGAGGATGAGATCGCAGGATTGAATACTCGTATCGAGAACATTAGCCGAGAGGTTGAGGAGTTTAACTCGTTGACAAAGCAGCGCCGCCGCGAGATTGATCAGGCAAAGATCCAGATCACTCACTATAAAGAGCAACAGAATAATGTTCGCAACAATCGCGAGTTCGATGCCATCACTAAGGAAATTGAGTATCAGGAGCTTGAGATTGAGCTTGCAGAGAAGCGCTTGAAGGAGTATGCGGCAGGCATCAAGAATAAGAAGGCTCAGTTGGAGGATGCCGAGACTATCGCTACAGAGCGTGGAGCTGACTTGGCGGCTAAGAAGGCTGAGTTGGAGAGTATCGAGGCTGAGACAGCTGATCAGGTTGCTGAGTTGGAGGCTAAGGCTGAGAAGGCTAAGGTGAAGATTGATGATCGTCTGCTTGTGGCATACAACCGTATCCGCCGTAGCGTTCGTAACGGCTTGGCAGTTGTATCTGTAAAGCGTGATGCGTGTGGCGGTTGCTACAACCGTATCCCACCTCAGCGTCAGGTTGATGTTCGTCAGGGTAAGAAGTTGATCGTCTGCGAGTATTGCGGCCGTATCTTGGTGAGCGACAACGAGGAGTAGTGCGGTGTGATCGTGCACTAAGTAGACCCTTTTGTAGTATATTTTATACATAAGGTATAATTAATAGAATTTGTAGGGTGGAATCGAGAGATTTCCACCCTATTTTTTGTAAAAATCAGATAAGATTATTCCTTTGTTTATAAAATAATTGTTAACTTTGCGGCGTATTATAAGGTATATTCCTGAACGATAATCGAAATGAAGATAGCTCTTGCTCAATTAAATTATACCATCGGAGATATTGAAGGCAATCTCTCTCTGATTAAGGATGCAGTCTCTAAGGCAAAGGCTCAAAAGGCTGATGTAGTGCTATTTGCAGAGTATGCAATCAGCGGTACGCCAGCTTATGATTTGTTGCGAAAGACTACTTTTTTGACTCTCTGTGAGGAGGCTTTGGAAGACGTGGCATCTTGTTGTAAGGGTATTACCGCAATCGTGGGATCTCCTATGTTGACCGAGCGTGGTGCTGTGAGTGCTGCAGTGGTTCTTCGCGATGGCGAGATTGTAGATGTGGTCGAGAAGCAACATATTAAAGCCCGCCGCGAAGCTGGTTTTATAGTTGCGGGAGAGGGCTATAAGGAGATTGCGTTGTGCGGTAAGCGAGTAGCTGTGGTTGTCGGAGACGACCTGTCGCACCTTCAAGAGCTTGATCCAAATATTGATTTGGTGATCAGTGTTAATTCTCGCCGCTATGGTAAAGGCTTGTTGACCTATCGTTTAGATACATTGCGTAGCTTAACCTATACCGAGGCGCGTAACGTGATCATTATCAACCAGGTTGGCGGAGCAGGAGATTTGGTTTACGATGGTACATCGGGCGTGATGAATAAGTCGGGCGAGTTGGAACTCGTGCTTAAGAGTTTTGAGGAGGATTTCCAGATTTATGATACCGATGTAGAGAATCAGAAGATTGAAGTTCCGTTTACTACATACAACGATCGTACTCGTTTGGTCTATAAAGCCGCTTGTCTGGGCTTGAGAGACTATTTCCGTAAGAATGGCTATACTAAGGCTTGTGTTGGCCTTTCGGGAGGTATCGACTCTTCGGTCGTGGCATGTTTGGCTGTCGGAGCGTTGGGCGCAGAGAACGTAAAGGGTTTGATGATGCCATCACAATTCTCATCTGATGAGTCGGTGGAGGATGCTAAGGCGTTGGCGGAGAATCTTGGTATTGATTTCAGCGTTTTGCCTATTACAGAGGCATATACAGCTATCATGAATACTTTGAAACCTGTGACAGGCGGTACAGAGTTTGATGCAACCGAGGAGAATATCCAGTCGCGTATTCGTACTGTTTTATTGATGGCTTTGCAGAATAAGGATGGTTATATATTACTCAATTCGTCAAATAAGAGTGAGAATGCCATCGGTTGGTGTACGCTTTATGGTGATACAGCAGGTGCTTTCAGTGTGACGGGAGATCTCTATAAGAGTGAAATTTATGATCTGGCTCGCTATATCAATTCAAAATTCGATAATGTTATTCCTAAGGCAATCCTGAAGAAAGAGCCGACATCGGAGCTTCGTCCAAATCAGAAAGATAGCGATATCTTGCCTCCATACGAGGTTGTGGATGCAATCCTTTATCGTATGATTGAGCAGGGTCAGCATCGCGAGGAGATTATCAATGCAGGCTTTGATTCTGAGGTGGTTGAGAAGATTCACACGATGGTAATGCGTAACGTAAAGAAGCGTTACCAATATCCACCAGTATTGCGTCTTTCGACAAGCTCATTCCGCCACGAGTGTCTATTCCCGTTGGTAAACAAGTACGGCTATTAATAGCATAGAGAGTCGGCTGATTATCATTCTTTTTCTATTTGTGCGCTATGGCAGAGGTAAAACATACAGGAGAAGTTGTACGCAAGGATGGGAGAAGTGTCTATGTTAGAATGATGGTCAACAGCGCTTGTAGCGAGTGTCATGCTCGTCAGGTGTGTGGGGTGGAAGATCAGAAGGAGAAGGTTGTCGAGGTTGAGTCTACGGAGGCAGATCAGTATGAGTTGGGAGAGATCGTTCAGGTCGCTCTTCAGAGTGGAGAAATGGGTGCTAAGTCGGTCGTTTTGGCCTATGTAGTGCCTTTTTTCGTGTTAACAGCAGCGCTTGTTGTTGCTCTTGTCGCGGGAGCGAGCGAAGGTGTTGCGGTGGTTGTGTCGCTTGTCGCGGTGGCACTCTATTATGTGGCTCTTTACTTTATGCAAGATAAAATAAAGAAGGAAATAAAGTTTAAAATAATAAAACAAACAAAATGACGGTATTAATTTCTACAATTCTCACTCTCAGTATATTGGGTGTGTTGTCAGCCGTTATCTTGTACTTCGTTGCACAGAAGTTCAAGGTAGAGGAGGATCCACGCATTGATGAGGTGGAGAAGATGTTCCCTGGCGCAAATTGCGGAGGATGTGGTTTTGCCGGATGTCGTGCTATGGCGGAGGCTATGGTGTTGCAGGATGATATCTCTGCACTCTATTGCCCTGTCGGTGGTGCCGAGACTATGAAGTCTATCGCGGCTTATCTGGGTAAGGTTGCTCCTGAGAAGGAGCCTACTGTAGCTACAGTTCGCTGTGGCGGAGTATGTTCTAAGCGCCCTAAGACCAACAACTACAATGCGACAAAGAGCTGTGCTATTGCCTCTTCGGTATATGTAGGCGAGAGCGCATGTGCTTTTGGTTGTTTGGGTTATGGCGATTGTGTTGAGGCGTGTGCGTTTGATGCTATCCACGTTAATGCAGAGACAGGCATCGCTGAGGTTGATGCAGATAAGTGTACTGCTTGTGGTGCTTGTGTTAAGGCTTGCCCTAAGAATATCATCGAGCTTCGCAAGAAGTGGCCTAAGAATAGAGCTGTATACGTAAGTTGTGTATCGAAAGATAAGGGTGCCGTTACGATGAAGGCTTGTAAGGCAGGATGTATCGGTTGCGGCAAGTGTGCTAAGGTTTGTGCTTTTGGTGCTATTACAGTCGAGAATGGCCTTGCATATATTGATCCTCAGAAGTGTAAGTTGTGTCGCAAGTGTGTTAATGAGTGTCCTACTGGTGCTATCGTATTGAAGGGTATGGATCCGCTTCCAAAGGAGCCTAAGACTCCTGCAGCAAAGCCAGCAGCCCCAAAGACTGATGCAGCTAAGCCAGTAGCAGAGGCTAAGGCTGCAGCGCCTGCGGTAGAGGTAAAGAAAGATAGTGTTAAAGAGTAGAAATAGATTAGATTATGAAGACATTTCCAGTTGGCGGAGTACATCCGTCAGACAATAAGCAATGGAGCAACACCAAACCAATAGAGGTGTTGGAGCTTCCCGATGTAGTCAATATTCCACTTGGACAACACATCGGTGCCCCAGCGACAGCCATTGTGGCTAAGGGAGATAAGGTATTGACAGGTCAGCTTGTAGCCGAGGCTATAGGTTTCATGTCGGCAAATATTCACTCTCCGATTTCGGGTACAGTGACTGCCGTAGATATGCAACTCAATGCACAGGGCTTGCGTCAGATGATGATCACCATCAAGCGTGAGGGTGATGAGTGGATGCCAGAGATTGATCGCTCGAAGGAGCTCAAGCGCGAGTGCGCATTGGATTCTCAGGCTATCATCTCGAAGATTAAGGACGCTGGTATCGTGGGTATGGGTGGTGCGACATTTCCAACCCATGTGAAGCTCTCGATTCCTAATGGTTGTAAGGCTGAGTATTTGATTATCAATGGCGTTGAGTGTGAACCATACCTTACATCAGACCACCGCACAATGCTTGAGCGTGGTGAGGAATTGTTGGTCGGAGTTGAGATTCTGAAGAAGGCTTTGAATGTAGAGCATGCTATCATTGGCGTGGAGAATAACAAGCCTGATGCGATAGCGAATCTGAATAATCTTATTCAGGCAGGTAAATATCAGATTAAGGTTGAGCCTTTGAAGGTTCAGTATCCACAGGGTGGTGAGAAGCAGCTCATCGCTGCTGTCACAGGCCGTGAGGTGCCACCTCCTCCAGGATTGCCTATCCATGTAGGTGCTGTGGTTTGTAACGCTTCTACTGCTGTCGCTGTATATGAGGCTGTGCAGAAGAATAAGCCACTGATCGAGCGCGTGGTAACTATCACAGGTAAGCAGTTGCAGAATCCACGCAACCTCTTGACTCGTATGGGTACCCCTATCTCGAAACTCGTTGAGATGGCGGGTGGTCTGCCAGAGGGTGATGTTAAAGTTGTCAACGGAGGTCCTATGATGGGTCGTCCGATGGTCAATATCGACTCTCCTGTGACTAAGGGTTGTTCGGGTGTTACGGTTTACGCAGGTCAGGATGCTTTGCGTATGGAGCCGTCACCATGTATCAAGTGCGCTAAGTGTGTCTATGCTTGCCCTATGAGCTTGGAGCCATACTTGATCTCGAAACTCGCTAAGAAGCAGTTGTGGGATCGTTTGGAGGATGCACATATCGTTGACTGTATTGAGTGTGGTTGCTGCCAATTTACATGTCCTGCGGGTCTGCCGCTGTTGGATTATGTACGTTATGGTAAGCAGACTGTGATGGGTATAATCCGAGCAAGAGCTGCCGCAGCCGCTAAGAAGTAGTGAATTAAAAAGAGAGATAGATATGGCAAATAATTTTATTGTTGCACCTGCGCCACACATGCACAGTTCGGAGTCTACCAAGTCTCTGATGCGCGATGTGCTGATTGCGTTGATTCCCGCTTTGGTGGTTTCAACTGTGGTTTATGGTTTGGATGTACTCAAGGTGACAGCCATCGCTGTAATGAGTTGCGTCTTGATAGAGTATCTTATCCAGCGATATCTGATCGGAGGCCCTACGACCGTAGGTAACCTTTCGGCAGTGATTACTGGTGTTTTGTTGGCTTTTAACCTTCCTGCAAATATTCCGTGGTGGATTGTTGTTGTGGGTTCGTTGGTTGCTATAGGTGTAGGTAAGATGACCTTTGGCGGTTTGGGTCGTAACCCATTTAATCCTGCGTTGGTAGGTCGTGTATTCCTTTTGATTGCTTATCCTGTGCAGATGACATCATTCCCGATGCCAACTGCAAATAAATTTGTAGACACATTCTCAGGTGCTACACCATTGGCCGCTATTAAGGCAGGTGGCGATGTCGCAAGTGTCGATCTGCTCAATATGCTGGGTGGAGTGATGGCAGGTTCGTTGGGTGAGATTGCTGCTGCCGCATTGTTGGTAGGTGGTATCTACATGATCTGGCGTAAGGTTATCACATGGCATATTCCTGTGGCTGTGCTTGGTTCGATGGCTCTGTTTGCAGCGATTGTTGCGTTGTTTGATGGTGGCCTCAGCTCTTTGATCTATGAGTTACCTGCATTCCACCTGCTTGCTGGTGGTGCTATGTTGGGTGCTATCTTCATGGCGACAGACTATGTTACCTCTCCAATGACACATAAGGGTATGTTGATCTATGGTGTAGGTATCGGTGTTATCACTATGATCATCCGTTTGTGGGGTGCTTATCCAGAGGGTATGTCGTTTGCAATTTTGATTATGAATGCTGTGACTCCACTTATTAATAAATATGTGAAGCCAAAGCGTTTCGGTGTTATATCTAAATAATAGGAGGTCGAAGATATGAAAAGTACACTTTTTAATATGGTTGCCGTCCTATTCACCATCACGCTGATTGCTTCGGCGGGTGTTGGTGCGGTAAATATGATTACCGAGGAGCCTATTGCGGCGGCAAAGGCATTGGCTACAAAGGAGGCTATTGCCAATGTGGTGCCTCAGTTCGAGAATAATGAAGTGAGCGAGCAGACTATTGACGATATGCCGATTAAGGTCTATACAGCTAAGACTGGTGATCAGGTCGTTGGATATGCCGTTGAGTCGATGACTAAGAATGGTTTTGGTGGCGTGATTCGTATGATGGTTGGCTTCTTGCCCGATGGTACGATCAATAACGTGAATGTTTTGGAGCAGGCCGAGACACCGGGTCTTGGTACAAAGATGTGCGATGAGGAGAATGTGCTTTTGTCGAGCATCAAGTCTAAGAATGCCAACGAGATTCGCTTCTCGGTGAAGAAGGATGGCGGCGAGTTGGATGCTTTGACCGCTGCGACAATCTCATCACGCGCATACTACGATGCTGTGGCACGTGCACATCAGGCATTTTTGGTTGCAAGTGGTGTGAAGTTGTCGGCCGATGGCGTGAGCGGTGCTACAGAGCAGAATGAAGATAACGAGAAGGGCGAAAAGGCTCAGGAAGGAGGTCAGAATGAATAAGTTGCAGATTGTACTTAGCGGTATTATTAAGAATAATCCAACCTTTGTATTGGTCTTGGGTATGTGTCCTACGTTGGGTACTACTACTTCGGCCATCAATGGTATGGGTATGGGTGTAGCGACTATGGCGGTGTTGATCATGTCGAACTTGGTGATCTCACTCATTAAGAATCTGATTCCAGATAAGGTGCGTATCCCTGCATTTATCGTGGTTATCGCCTCTTTCGTGACTATCATCCAGATGTTGATGCAGGCTTATGTCCCATCACTCTATGCGAGTTTGGGTGTGTTTATTCCATTGATCGTGGTTAACTGTATCATTTTGGGTCGTGCTGAGGCCTTCGCTTCGAAGAACGGAGCTATTGATTCTATGCTCGATGGTGTAGGAATCGGTATCGGCTTTACGCTTTCACTCACAACAATCGGTGTGGTACGTGAGGTGTTGGGTAGTGGTACTATCTTTGGCTATCCATTGGGTATTACCGATTATATGCCTTTGGTATTTGTGTTGGCTCCAGGAGGATTCTTTGTGTTCGGCTATCTGATGGTTTTGTTTAACAAATTTGCTAAGAAATAGTTATGGAGCTTTCATATTTTGCAATCATTATTGGTGCGATATTCGTAAATAATGTCGTACTTGCGCAGTTCTTGGGTATCTGCCCATTCTTGGGTGTATCCTCAAAGGTTGAGACCTCGATGGGTATGGGTGCTGCCGTAACTTTCGTAATGGCGCTTACAGCTATCGTTGCGTGGTCGATTCAGGAGTTTATCCTCGTGCCTCTGGGTATCGAATATATGCAGACTATTGTCTTTATCTTGGTTATCGCGGCATTGGTGCAGATGGTTGAGATCGTGTTGAAGAAGGTATCTCCTTCGCTCTATCAGGCTTTGGGTATCTTCCTTCCATTGATTACCACTAACTGTGCTGTGTTGGGAGTTGCGATCCTGATGATCCAGAAGGAGTTTAACCTTTTGCAGAGTTTTGCATATTCAGTATCTACAGCGCTCGGTTTTGCGTTGGCGTTGGTGATCTTTGCGGGTATCCGCGAGCGTTTGGAGTTGGATGAAGTGCCAGCTGCAATGAAGGGTATTCCAATTGCATTGATTACTGCTGCAATCCTCGCTATGGCATTCATGGGATTCTCTGGATTGGTATAAACAATCAATGCAGAGAAAATTGATAATGACCGATGGCCGAAAGGCTGTCGGTCTTTTTTTGTGGGTGTTGGTTATGGATTTCTGGTTGGGTATAAGCGCAGACTATGGCGTGTTAAATTCTTTTGATTGTTTTTTCTGGTGTTGGCTCTGGTGTTGCACTATATTTGCAATAAGAAAACAAACAGAATAAATAACCAATTAAATTTTGATACTATGAAAAAGTTTAGATGTATACCTTGCGGTTGGGAGTATGATCCAGCGATTGGCGATCCAGAGAATGGAATAGATGCAGGAACAGCGTTTGAGAACTTGCCAGAAGATTGGGCATGCCCATTGTGCGGAGCAGGTAAAGATGAATTTGAGGAGATGTAGAATTACCTAAAATCTTCATCACATTAGTTTTATACAATTCGGCGGTAAATAAAATAAAAACACAGGCGACTCGAAATCGCCTGTGTTTTTACATATGTGTAAGTAACCTTACTCTGGCTTTACCAACGAAAGGTATAACTCGTCAAGCTGTGCCTGATCAATTACTGATGGAGCATCCAACATCACATCGCGACCAGCATTGTTCTTAGGGAATGCGATGAAATCACGAATTGACTCTGAACCACCGAAGAGTGAGCACAAACGGTCAAATCCGAATGCCAAACCACCATGAGGAGGTGCACCGAACTTAAACGCATTCATCAAGAAGCCAAACTGCTCTTGAGCCTTCTCTGGAGTGAAGCCCAAGATCTTGAAGATCAAGGCCTGCAACTTAGCATCGTGGATACGGATTGAGCCACCGCCGATCTCTGTGCCGTTACATACGAAGTCGTAAGCGTTGGCACGAACACGTCCTGGATCGCACTCCAAGAACTCCACATCCTCTGGCTTTGGTGATGTGAATGGGTGGTGCATAGCGTAGTAACGCTCT
>CAYTGT010000050.1:0-9316 GCA_964437405.1 uncultured Alistipes sp. | reverse complement strand
TGGCAAAAGTGTTGTTCAACGTCTCGTCAGAGTTTACCAACTCCTTGAGTTCCTCGATAAGAGCCAACTTAGCTTTCAGATTCTCCTCCTTGATGCTATCCAGATTCGAGATATACTCATCACGGCGAGTACGATACTCCTTGAACAAATCCTTCAAACGCTGCTCATCGGCATCAGGCGCCATCACAAACTCAGCACCCTCCTCGGCCTCAGCCTCGAAAGCCTTGCGTGCAGCATCAATCTCGGCACGGTGTTGCTTGTAGAAGGCAATTTTAATCGCCTCAACACTCTTACGCAAAGTCTGCACAGGCTCCGTAGAGAGCAGCTGGGCAAACATCTCGACCAATTCGTGCTTACTCTTGCCGTTCAGGTCATTTTTATCAACCTCCTCGGCAGCCTCCTCTTCATCGGTACCCTCACCGATTGCAAGTCCAGCCTTCTCAGCATCGAAAGCAGCCTCTTCCTCAGAGAAATCGTTAGCGACAGGCTCAGTCGCAACGTCAACAGTAGTTACATTTAACGCATCATCGGCAACGCCGATAGACTCCACAGGAGTCGCATGATTAGAAATTTCAGTAGACATCTCGTTAATAGTTTTATTCTTTCCTCTACATTTATACATATAGACGTGCAAATATAAGAAAATTATCGTGTCGGTATCCGCTTTTTTTAACAGTTTTTCGTATATTTGTGAAAAATTAACCAACCATGGCATACAGAATACTACTCATTGATGACGAAGCAGACATTTTAGAGTTCGTAAAATACAATCTCGAGCGCGATGGCTATGAGGTTTTTACAGCATCCAATGGAGCCGAAGGATTAGAGGTGGCTCTTAAAACCAAACCTCATCTGATTCTTCTCGATATGATGATGCCCGTATTGGACGGCATCGAGACCTGCAAGGCAATCCGCCAATCTCCCGTACTGAAAAACGTCATGGTCGTATTCCTCTCGGCTGTCGGCACTGAGGAGACTATGGTGCAGGGCTACGGCGCAGGTGCTGACGACTATATCAACAAGCCTATCAAGATGAATGTTTTGCGCAGTCGTGTGCAAGCCATCTTGAAGCGCATCACGCCTGTCGAAATTTCCGATAAGATTGAAATTGACGTTGAGCATTATCAAGTACGCAAAGGCGAAGAGGTTATCACTCTACCGCGCAAGGAGTTTGCACTACTCCAACTACTTCACTCTCAACCAGGTAAATTATATACACGAGATGAAATTTACGCTAAGGTATGGGGTAACAAAGTGGTTGTCGGAGACCGCACGATAGATGTTCACATCCGCAAGCTCAGACAAAAAATCGGCGAAGATCATATCGTCACCGTTAAGGGCATGGGATACAAATTTGAAGAGTAGAAAATTTATGAAAAAATTTATATTTTTAGTTGTTGCTGTGCTATTGAGTGCAGTAGCTTTTGCGCAAGATTTTTCAACACATTTTTCAAACAAAACCCTGCGCATAGATTACATATTTGCAGGCAATGCCGAGCAACAATTTGTTGCGCTCGATGAGTTGGCTTCGTTCGAGGGCTGGGCTGGCCGCAGAGTCAATCTCGACAAAGTTCCCGTCAGGGGCAACGGCGAGATCAAACTCATTGACCCTAAGAGTAATAAAACACTCTATCGCAACACTTTCTCAAGCCTGTTTCAAGAGTGGTTGGTGACCGATGAAGCCAAAGAGTTGAGCAAAAGTTTCGAGGCTACATTCCTCGTTCCAATGCCTAAGCAGGAGGCCGTTGTCGAGATCACACTCCTCGACAATACGGGCAAGACTCAAGCCACTTTGAAACACAAAATCGACCCCGCAGACAAGCTCATACGCGACTTGAGTAGCCGCCCTACCATCGAGCACGAATACCTACTCAAAAGCGGATCGTCTGAAAAGTGTATCGACATTGTGATCATGGCCGAGGGTTACACCGCAGAGCAGATGGATATTTTCCTTAAAGACGCAAAAACGGCATGTGACGAGATCTTCCGATATAAGCCTTTTGCACAATATAAGGAACGTTTCAACGTCATTGCCGTAAAGTGTCCATCTGACCAAAGTGACGTCAGCGTTCCGCAGGATGGCGTATGGAAGCAGACTGCCATAAATTCCAATTTCATGACCTTCTACTCGCCTCGCTACCTCACGACCAACAGCGTACACTTGATCCACGACAATCTGATCGGCATACCTTGCGAGCACATCATAATACTCGCTAACACAGATACTTATGGCGGCGGCGGAATCTACAATTCCTACACCCTCACCACAGCTCACAACCCAATGTTCAAACCTGTTGTTGTGCATGAATTTGGTCATTCGTTCGGAGCTTTGGCTGACGAGTATTTTTATGAGCAGGCCGACCACACCGAGGGCACATACAACCTCGAATATGAGCCTTGGGAGCAAAACATCACCTCGCTTGTGGACTTTAAATCGAAGTGGGCAGACATGATGCCTAAGGGCAACAAGATTCCAACCGAACCTACTGACAAAAATAAGAAAAACTATACTGTCGGTGTCTATGAAGGTGGCGGCTATATCACAAAGGGAATGTATCGCCCTGCAGTAGTATGCCGTATGCGCGACAATGTGGCCACGCAGTTTTGCCCTGTATGCCAACGCGCCATTGAGCGAATTATAAATTACAACACCAAGCAGGAGTAAATCGACAAGAATATAACAACCGAAAATGAGGCGAAAAGAGTGTTTTTTTTCGTCTCATTTTCGTTTATTCATACTTTATTTATTATCTTTGTTGGACATAAGGACCGATTGGGTGTTTATCCAACGCTTATTATAGCGATTAAGCATATAATTAATTCGGTTTCTTAAACTTTTTACCACCCTACCCGCGCATTAACTTTTACCGACCGCCTCTTTGTGGCATGTCTATTGTCGGTTTTTTAGAGTGATAAGCACGGGCTGAAGGGTTGCGGATGTGCAACACACAAAATAATAATATAACTATGATCGTACTCGTTCTTAACTGCGGTAGCTCTTCTATCAAGTATCAGGTGATTGATATTAACGATCAGAGCAACGCTTTGTTGGCCAAAGGTTTGGTTGACAGAATCGGTCTTCCAGAGGGAAGCCTTACACACAAGCCAGTAGGCAAATCTAATTTTGAGCTCAAGCAGCCTATTCCTGACCACACAACAGGTATCAGCTTGGTATTGGAGGCATTGACAGACAAGGAACATGGCGTAATCGCCTCACTCGATGAGGTTAAGGCCGTAGGTCACCGTGTAGCACATGGTGGTGAGTTCTTCAAGTCAAGCGCCATTGTTGATGAGCAGGCTAAGGAGAATATCCGCTCATTGTTTGAGATCGCACCTCTGCACAACCCAGCAAACTTGGAGGGTGTACTCTCTATCGAGAAGGTTTTGCCAGGCATCCCACAGGTTGCAGTATTCGACACATCATTCCACCAGTCTATCCCTGCTATCAACTATCTCTACGCTCTGCCTTATGAGTATTACGAGAAGTATCGCGTGCGCAAGTATGGTTTCCACGGTACAAGCCACAAGTTTGTAGCTAAGGTTGGTGCTGAGCTGGTAGGTTTGGACGTTAACAACTCTAAGATCATCACTTGCCACATCGGTAACGGAGGTTCTGTAACAGCAGTGCTCAACGGCGAGTCATTCGACACATCAATGGGATTCTCACCACTCGATGGCCTTGTAATGGGTACACGTTGCGGTAATGTCGATGCCAGTGCAATCACATACATCGGCGAGCGTGAGGGCATGAGCCTTGCAGAGTTGAACTCTATGATGAACAAGAAGTCAGGCGTTTTGGGTCTGACAGGCCTTTCAAGCGATATGCGTGATATCGACAATGCTTACGATTCTGGTAACGAGAAGGCAATCGTAGCACGTGATATGTACTACAACCGCGTTAAGAAGTTCGTAGGCGAGTATGCTGCCGAGATGGGCGGTGTTGATTTGGTAATCTTCACAGGTGGTGTAGGCGAGAACTCAGCCGATTTGCGCCGCTATGTATGCCACAACATGGAGTTTATGGGCATCAAGCTCAACGATGCTGTAAACGATGTTACTCGCGGAACCGATACAATCATCTCTACCGAGGATTCTAAGGTTAAGGTGGCTGTTATCGCTACAAACGAGGAGTTGGTTATCGCTACCGACACTTACAACTTGACTAAAAATTTATAATTCAACAAAGATATGATTACAAAACTTGATCAAATCGTAGAGGCAGCTGTCGCACGCGGCAGAAAGCGTCTCGCAGTTGCTTTCGGACAAGACTCTCACACTATCGAGGCTGTTTACAACGCTTGGAAAGAGGGTTTGGTTGAGGCTACACTCTTCGGCGACAAGGCTACAATCGAGAAGGTATGTGCCGAGCTCAACATCGATCCTAACATCTTCAATATCGTAAACGAGGCAAGTGATGTTACTTGCGTTCAGTTGGCTGTGCAGGCTGTTGTTAATGGTCAGGCCGATGTTTTGATGAAGGGTTTGGTTTCTACCGACAAGTATATGCGCGGTATCTTGAACAAGGATGCAGGTTTGTTTCCTCCAAAGGGCGTATTGAGCCATGTTGCAGTGCTTGAGATCCCAGGATTCGAGAAGTTGCTTTCGATCTCTGATATCGCAGTTATCCCTGCTCCTGATTTCAAGCAGAAGCAGAAGCTCATCGCATATTTGGCCTCTACTGCTAAGGTTTTGGGCGTAGATACTCCAAAGATCGCTTGTATCACAGCATCTGAGCAGGTTTTGCCTGCCGTACCATCTTCTACCGAGGGTGCTATCTTGGCTAAGATGGCTGATCGCGGTCAGTTGGGTAAGGTTATCGTTGACGGTCCACTTTCATTGGACGTTGCGCTCTATAAGGAGGTTGCCGAGCATAAGAAGGTTACAGGCTCAAGTGTAGCTGGTGATCCAGATTGCTTGCTCTTCCCTAATATCGAGTCAGCAAACGTATTCTTCAAGGCTGTGACCCACATGGCAGGTGCCGAGTTGGCAGCAATGGTGATGGGAACAAAGGTTCCTTGCGTTCTCACATCACGCGGCGACTCAGCTCTCTCGAAGAAGTACTCTATCGCGTTGGCTTGTTTGTCAGCACGATAAATTCGACCTTGATAAAGTGTCCCTTTGAAAACACCTACGCTCTTAACAACAATTTATGACGCACAGAATTTGCTCCGATTGCGAAAGCTCCGCCAAAAACCGTTTCTCCGTTTTAGCAATTAACACTGGATCGACATCCACCAAAATTGCTGTATACGAGGAGTGTGACCTAAGGATGGAACTGACTATACAACACAGCAATGAGGATCTGTCGCATTTCGGCTCGCAAGCCGAGGAACTCACATGGCGTACTAAACTTATCGAGGAGGCACTTTGTAATGAGAATATCGACACTAACACCCTCTCGGCCATCATCGGTCGAGGGGGATTGTTACATCCGCTGGAGAGTGGTGTTTATGAAGTGAGTGCGACTATGATTGAGGAGCTTATGACCACAGCTACACCTCACGCCTCAAACTTCAGCGCGATCATCGCATCCCAAATTGCCGAGGAGCTCGGCATCAAGGCTTACATAGTCGACCCTGTCGTGGTTGACGAGCGCGATCCGATAGCTCGTCTAACGGGTATCGCAGGATTGCAACGCCGCTCGATATTCCACGCCTTGAATCAGAAGATGACCGCTCGCATCTATGCTGCCGATATTGGTCGTTGTTACGAGGAGCTGAATCTCATTGTTGCGCATTTGGGCGGAGGCATCTCCATCTCGGCACACAAATCGGGGCGAGTGATCGACAGCACAAATGCTTTGGATGGCGATGGGCCGATTGCACCCGAGCGCTCAGGAGCAATCCCAGCTCGTCCATTGATAGATATGTGCTATTCGGGACAATATGCCAAAGATGAGCTCTATAAACTCATCGCAGGCAAGGGAGGTTTGGTTGCACTGACGGGCTGTAACTCGATCAAGGAGTTGGATCAGAGAGTCGCAGAGGGCGATCAAAAGGCAGAGGAGGCACTCAATGCAATGATATACAGTGTCTCGAAATATATTGGCCAGATGGCTGTTGTGCTTCGTGGCCAGGTCGATGCCATACTCCTAACGGGAGGCGTAGCACATTGCCGCCGCATAACAGGCGGAATCGGTGATTATTGCCGCTTTATAGCTCCCATTGCGATATATGCTGGCGAGAACGAGCTCAAGGCTTTGGCTATGAACGGCATGGCTGTATTGCATGGCGAGCGAGAAGTAAAAACATATTAGAAGTTATGAAAAAGATCTTGATACTCAACGGCCCAAATCTTAATCTTCAGGGCACA
This sequence comes from uncultured Alistipes sp., assembly GCA_964437405.1. Taxonomy (GTDB): domain Bacteria; phylum Bacteroidota; class Bacteroidia; order Bacteroidales; family Rikenellaceae; genus Alistipes. The sequence goes on along the minus strand of CAYTGT010000050.1, from coordinate 3,004 downwards.
CGAGATGTAGAAATTTATGGTTCTATGACCTTCGAGGAGTATATCTCTACACTTAGCAAACACTTTGAGGGTCGCGCCGAGTTTGACTATTTCCAATCCAACATCGAAGGCGAACTGATCTCAGCCATCCACTCCAGCGTTGGCAAATACGATGGTGTTGTGCTGAACGCAGGCGGTTACACCCACACATCGGTAGCCTTGCGTGATGCGATCTCTGCGGTAAAGACTCCCGTTGTAGAGGTACACATCTCATCAATCCTTGCACGCGAGGAGTTCCGACATATCTCGATGATTGCTCCTGTTGCCAAAGGCTCAATCATGGGCTTTGGACTGGATTCCTATCGTTTGGGCGTAGAGGCGTTGTTGGGATAATCACACACCCAAAGATTAAGAGGCGAGCGGATGGCACGAAAGAGAGAATTACGAGAAGAGGTTACATCGGGCGTAGCGTGGAACATTGCCGAGAAGATCGGCTCCACACTGCTTCAGTTTGTCGTAAGTATCGTTGTTGCCAACCGTATCATGCCTGATGACATGGCGATTATCGCCGTGCTGACGGTATTCATTTCGCTTGCTCAGGTTATTGTCGATAGTGGTTTTTCTCAAACCTTGATCCGTAAGGAAAACCCCTCACAAGGAGAATTTAAAGCTGTTTTCAGATTCAACTTATCAGCGGCAGTTATCCTATATTTGGTACTTGTTGCGTTGTCTCCATTGCTGGCCACATACTATAATTGGCCGTTGCTACAAACCATTGCCCCAGTCTTGGCGTTGCTACTTCCGCTCAACGCTCTCTGCGCGATACAGAATACCATCATGGTACGAGAATTTCGCTTTGCGCAACTCTCCACCATAATCTTCTTCTCGTCACTCTTTAGCGGAGTATTGGCCATCGTGATGGCTCTGACGGGATTCGGAATCTGGAGTATCGTTGGGCAGAGAGTCGGGATGATGGCATCGAAGGCTGTGATGCTTTGGTGGCAAAGTCCTTGGCGTCCACGCCGAAAAGAAGAGCATGCCTCGCTCAAGCCTATGGCCCCATATAGTCTCCGACTGATTGCCACCGACATGATCACCTCGCTCTATAACAACGTGGCACAGCTTTTCATCGGCAAGATCTATTCTGGCGATATGCTCGGCTACTTCAACCAAGCACAAAAGCTCAAGGATACACCCGTCAACGCCACCATGCAATCAATCCAGAGCGTGACATTCCCTGCGCTATCTAAGATCCAGAACGATGAACATAAGTTCAGCGACAGCTATCGCCGTGTTGTGATGGTTACGGCATTTGTCATGCTACCCGTCATGGCAGGACTGATCGCCACTGCATCGGATTTCTACACCCTGCTTCTTAAACCCGAATGGCACCCCGCCATCCCCTATTTCCGCATTTTGTGTTTGATAGGAATCTTCTACCCCATTGCAGCTATATCGTATAATGTATTGAAAGTTCGTAGCAATGGTAAAATCATTCTCCGTTTGGAGGTGATAAAGAAGATCGCAATGACTATTATGTTGGCCATCACTATTCCTATGAGCGTCAAGGCCATAGCTTGGGGAATGGTCGCAATGTCGGCAATAGAACTTGTGCTTAATTTTTCGGCTACAAGAAGCTACACTTCGCTATCTACATGGAGATTCTTACGCACATTGCTCCCTATCGGAGTGCTTACAGCTACGATGTACGGCGTAGTGGTGATTGAGGGAATATACTTTGCACACCTATCAACGGTCATGCTTCTATTACTCAAAATCGCAACAGGTATCGCAATCTACACTCTCGGAGCCATCATAACCCACATGGAGGCTTGGCATGAAATGATGACCATCGCGCGAGGACTATTAGGCAAAAAGTAGTGTCTCCGAAAATCAGCCTACCTACCATCCACACCATTCCATACAAAAAAGCTGCGACCCACACTGGGATCACAGCTATAACAACGATTCTGCACCAGAAAGTCTATTTCATCAACTCCTCCTCGGCACGTAACGCTGGCTCTGGGTCGAATTTATTACGCTCAAAACGCGCTTTGATCTGCTCCAAACAGAGGTTACCGATAGAGCCTTCGTGAGTATGATGCAACTCACGACCATCATGTTCATACTCACCACGATGTACCTTCAGCCCAACCTCACGATAAGCATCGCGGAATGGAACGCCCTTCGCAACGGCATCGTTAACATCCTCTACCGTAAAGAGATATTTATAGATATCGTTTGACAGAATATCTGGATTAATCCACATCTGATTCACGCCCTCGCTGACCATGCGCACCACATCGCTCAACTCCTTAAACGCTGGAACATAGATCTCCTTAGTGAGTTGCATATCTCTAAAATATCCCGAAGGCAGATTTGTCGAGATAAGCGTAACCTCCATCGGCAGAGCCTGCAAACGGTTACACTTAGCACGCGAAAGCTCAAAGATATCTGGATTCTTCTTATGAGGCATAATGCTTGAACCTGTGGTAAAGGCGTCAGGCAACTTTACGAAGCCGAAATTTGCACATGAGTAAAGACATACATCCTGCGCCAAACGACCGATAGTAGCCGCCAACGAAGCGATAGCCGTCAATACTGTACGCTCGGTCTTACCACGCTGCATCTGAGCATACATCGAGTTATAAGCCAAATCTTCGAAGCCGAGTAACTTGGTGGTCATGGTACGATTCAATGGCACCGAAGAGCCATAACCCGCACCCGATCCCAATGGATTAAGGTTTACCAGACGATAGGCCGCGCTCAACATCAACAGATCATCAGCCAACGACTCGGCATAGGCACTTAGCCACATACCCACCGATGATGGCATAGCGACCTGCATGTGCGTATAACCAGGCATAAGCACATCTTTATACTCCTCAGCCTTTGCCATCAACGTGTTGAACAACTGCTCAACACTCTGCTACAAAGCGATCAACGCACTACGCGAAAAGAGCTTGATATCGACCATCACCTGATCGTTACGCGAACGACCTGTATGGATCTTCTTACCTGCATC
>CAYTGT010000049.1:0-9333 GCA_964437405.1 uncultured Alistipes sp. | reverse complement strand
CTTGAGCCACTTCTCGAAGTGCTTATACTTCTTCTCCTCCAAAGCCATCTCCTCGATTGTGAGGTAATCCTCGTTGAGCGATGCGGCATGAGTAGGGATAACCTCAAGCAACTTGACGATCTTACTAATCGGGTTACTACGAACATCCTCCGAAATAAAGGCTTCTGAGACCTCACCCACTTTGAGCTTAATGAGCGCCATATAGTCATTCAAGTTCTTACCGCTACCGAAATCCTCGCGGCGGAACTTTGTCTGAGTATACTCTACGTTGGCAAATTGAGGATTGTTCATCAACAGGTCGTGGTTCGACACCAGACCGCCATTCATCTTTGAAAGTTCATCCTCGGAGTGCTCCAAAGCTGCCTTCTCAAAAGTGATAGAGTCGGATTTGATGAATACCAACAAGCTATCGAGATACTTCGTAGGCTCCATCTGCTCATCAATCGTATAAGATGGACGAAGCAAGATGTGGCGGCTACGATACATGCCGTTTTTAGGCTCCTCCAACAACTCGATAATATGGAATCCAAACTCACTCTCGACAACCTCCGAGATCTGGCCTGGTTTGAGTTTAGCCAACGCATCGGCATAAGGCTTAGTCAAACCCGACAATGGGCCTGCATCCAACTCACCGCCTCGCATAGCACTACCGACATCAACCGAGTAGGTACGAGCCAACACAGCCATCGAAGATTTACCTGAAATGATACGCTCGCGCATCTCCAACAGGCGCTCCTTAGTACGGCGCTTTGCCTCCTCCTGCGAAGCTGGATAACGTACGATGTGAGCATATACATACTGCTCTGGGATGAGCGGTTTATCCTCCTCTTTTAACGATTTGAAGTAACGCTCCACCTCACCTGGGGTAACCTTCACCTCAGATGTCACCTGACGTTGCATATCCTGAGCATACTGTTGCTCGGTGATTTGCTGACGCAAGATCTCACGATAGTTATAAAGCGGCATGTGTTGCTTAGCCTCCAAATCAGCGATCGAACCCTCCTCTGCAATCATACGCTGCAACTGCTCCTCGACATAGCTATTTACATCGGGAGGAGTAAGTGAGTCGATAAGAGCCTGAGTATATAACAGTTTCTGGCGCATCAAAGTCTCCAAACCCTCATTCATCGGGTCTCGATCCGAGGTGTATCCCTGAGCGCGGCGATCGGCAACAAGTTGCTCGGCCTGTCGGACAACATCGGAATAAAGAATTGATGATCCGCCCACAACTGCTACGACACGATCCAATACGACCTGTCGTTTCTGCGCCATCAACACTCCCGCAGAGAGTACCATCGCTGACAAAAGCGTTGCGGCCAATAAATTCTTTTTCAACATAATATATATCTAAACTTTTCTCTATTTAACTTCTTCTGTTTCAACACCGAGCGTCATATTTTTATAGACCCTCACATAGCCTTGCTCTATAGCCGACTTAAGGATCTGCTCCTCGTGTGACTTGATGATCTGGCTACGGCGCTGAGTGATCAAAATACGGCGTATATTCTCCGACACAATCTCTAACGGAGCAACATTACCCTTACGGCAGACCGAAGTGAAATCAAAATAATAACGATCCGAGCCTGTCTTAATCTCTTGAATACCCAATTTATCCAACAGCGGCTCATTATCTTGTGATCGCGGAATAGGCAGATTGGCCAAAAAATCGGCAAAATTAACCCACTCGGCGCGGTTGTCAATCAACATAAAATTATGCTTTGCGCAGACATCCGAAAAGGCTTTGTCATCGTTTTGCGAAGTGGCAGCCTTCTGCATCTGAGTCTTGAGTTTGGTGCTTTGGCGATATGTCGCATCAAATCGCAAGATTCGCCCCTTGACAAGAGTACGATCCAGCAAGAATTGCGATTTATGAGTATTGTAATACTCGGCGATATCCTCCGCCGATACCTCATCACTCATCTGCTCTTCAATGTAGTATTGATCAACTTTGCTGATTAAAAGCGATTGGCGATAATCCTCAACCAACTTTTCGATATCCTTCTCGGCTCCCGAAAAGAGTTGGTCCGCCTCACGCATTTTCAACTGACGAATAAGCCATTTGTCGGTATATTGCTTAACGAAAGAGAGGCTGTCGGCACCTTTAAGATTCTGGGGCACAGCGGCCGAGATCTCATGTGTAGAGAGTTCTGCTCGACCGATACGCGCAACAACATCGTCACCCACCAAGTAGTCGGGCAACTCGCGGCATGAAACTGCTCCAAGCAGCAGCACAAAAATTGATATCTTGAAATATTGGCGCATAATAATCGACAAAGATAGCTTTTTTACTTGAAATAAACGCTTCTTTGCGCAAGATTATTATTATTTACCCTCAGAATTATCACTTTTAAGGCGTGAAAGCTGCCTCCACATACGCAAAAATACGCTCACGCAGATCAGTGTAGCAACTCCATAGATACCCCAATAGAGTCTACTATCGCCTAAAATATCGTACAGTGAGGTCTCTCCCATCCCGATTGAAAGCAGAAAACATGCTGTCGCATTATTCATCGCATGGAGCAAAATCACCAACATCAGCGAGCGATAGCGAAGGTAATAAAAGCTCAACACCAAACCGCTGAAAAATGCTGTCACAGCAACAGATGGCGTAACGTGAACCACACCAAATATCAACGCCGAAACTATCCATGCCACGACTCCTCCGTATGTACGGCGCAGACCTCCCGCGATATATCCACGAAAAACAATCTCCTCAAACACGGGAGCTAACAACACCGCCGAGAGCAATAGCCAACCACCATTACCCATCGAAGACTGATCGCCAGGGAGCAATGCCGTAAGGGGTTCCAATGATAGACTGATGAGCCACATAAAGATGTAACCACACAGCAATCTGAACGGAGAAGCCCAACCCAAACTACGCAATGAAAGCAGATCTCGCCAACCTCGGATACGGCTATATACGCCCAACAAAATCAAGCATATAGCCATTGAGATCATATAGCTGATAGCCACGAATCGCGCTTGAATCGCATCTACCGCCTCGACAACCTCAGTCTCGAAACTCGACCGCATCAATTCATTAGGCAATTCAACGCCCACACTCATTGCAATAAATCCGCCTAAACCCTGAGAAACGATGAAGCAGAAAACGACAAAAACAAGATCCAACCAATTAAACGAATGTCTATTTATTGACTCGGTGTTAATCTCTGCTTCGTATTCACCAGCAGGCTCAGCCTCAGCAATTTGCGTGGACGAATTAAAGCTTTGCTTTAGCTCCTCGGAGTCGGATTGTCCCGCAGGCTCGATTTGCTTTTGAGCAATAGCCTCAGCCGACTGATCAATCGGCCCTTCGACAGCAGGTTTTTCAACTATATTCTCTCTATCTTTTTTCATGGTCAAAAATTTCTGTTTCGATGATTTCACCAGACAAAGTTAATCATTTTTTGGCAACCGTTGTTTTATTTAATTTAATTTCACTAAATTTGTCCGATTATATCCTGCTTACTAAGGTATAACAACCTACTTTAGAGCAAGATAGACTCGAAAGCGATTTTTTAGAGATTATTGTAAGGTTATTTTAATGGCAAAAGTAATAGCATTAGCGAATCAAAAGGGCGGAGTGGGCAAAACTACCACCGCAATCAATCTTGCAGCATCACTTGCACTTCTGGGCAAGAAGGTACTCTTGCTCGATGCAGACCCTCAGGCCAATGCCACATCTGGTTTGGGTTTCGACATCGACTTGGAGGGAATCTATGAGTGTATCGTAGGCGAAAAGCGTGCCGAGGAGGTGATTCTACAGAGTCCTGACATCAAAAAGTTGTGGCTACTGCCATCAAGCATACAGTTGGTTGCGGCAGATACTGAATTGCCAAAGATGGAGAATGCTCACCACGTGATAAAGAACATAATTGATCCTATACGCGAAAAATATGATTACATCTTTATCGACTGCTCACCATCATTAGGCTATACGACCGTCAACATCTTGACAGCGGCCGACACGGTGTTGATTCCTGTTCAATGTGAGTATTTGGCGCTGGAGGGATTGAGCAAACTGCTCAACACGATTAAGATCGTACAGAATGGATTGAATCCAGAGCTTGATATCGAAGGTTTTGTCTTGACCATGTATATGCGTAACCGACTGAACAATCAGGTGGCGACAGAGGTCAGAGAGCACTTCGGAGAGTTGGCTTTCGACACCGTTATCCAGCGAAATATCCGTTTGGGCGAAGCTCCATCACACGGCAAGCCTGTAATGTTGTATGACGCTTCGGCAACAGGAGCAGTAAATTACTTGAATTTGGCTAAGGAGTTTTTGAAGCGTAACCGTAAAGCAAAACAAAACAAATTGTAGATATGAAACAGAAGGGTTTAGGCCGAGGTTTGGATGCCATTTTCGGCACCGACAAGGTATCGGTAAAGACTACACCGATGAATCGCATGGCCGAGATCGCCATCTCGCAGATTATACCCAATCCGACACAACCACGCACGAATTTTGATCAAGAGGCTTTGGAGGAGTTGGCCGATTCGATCCGACAGTTGGGCGTAATACAGCCTATCACGCTGAAGAAGGGTGAGGATGGTAAATATATCATCATCAGTGGCGAGAGACGTTGGAGAGCTTCACAGATGGTGGGTTTGGAGACTCTGCCTGCATATATCAGAGAGGCCGATGACGAGAATCTGCATGCAATGGCGTTGGTGGAGAATATCCAGCGTCAGGATCTCAATGCTATCGAGATTGCGCTCGGTATGCGCCGCCTGATTGAGGAGTGTGGACTAACTCAAGAGGCTATGGCCGACAAAGTGGGAAAGAAGCGCTCTACGATTACCAACTATATGCGTCTGTTGGCTCTGCCTGAGGAGGTACAGCTTGCGCTGAAAGAGGGTTTGATCACAATGGGTCACGCCAAAGCTATCGCTTCGATTGATCCAGAGCATCAACTCTGGGCCTTGAAGCGTTGTATCAAAAAGGGGCTATCGGTTCGTCAGGCCGAGGAGTTGGCTCGCAAAGTTGCTGAGCAGGTCGCTAAGGATGACTCTACCGAGGAGGAGTACCCAGAGTCTTACTCTCGACTGATAGAGCAGTTGGAGCCATATTTTGCTGACAGCGTGAGCATCAAGCGAGGTAAAAATGGCGGAGGAAAGATCGTGATCGAATTTGCTTCGGATGAAGATATCGAACGCTACATCGAGCGTCTGCACAACAATTAATAACACTCAAGGGTGAGATAGGATGATCAAAACAGGGATAAGAAGGTTGCTTGGAGAGAAGATGGGTTTTCAAAAAATCCCGTCAATGGGTTGCTTGCTCCCTCTCATCATGATGATGCTCTCTTTTTCGACCCATCGTGCAACAGCACAAACCCTCAAGCGAGGCGATAAGCAGATTGTACAAAGCGGAGTGGTTCAGCGTAACGATTCGCTTCTGATGGTGCAGGATTCGTTGGACAATCTGTCGCAGGCGATCATCAAGCAACAACGCAAAGTGGCCAAACACCACGCCGATTCATTAGCTCGCATAGCACGCCGAAAATCACGCGCCGAGGAGTTAGGGCGATTGGATCAATATGGTAACATCATACCTCGCGAGCCATTGTTCAGCGATTCGTCATCACTCTCGAAGGTGTGTTTAACAGCCGCAGTTCTGCCTGGCTATGGTCAGATATACAACAAACAGTATTGGAAGTTACCAATTTTATATGGTACACTCGGAGCATCCATAGGACTCGCGATTGACCAGGGAGGCAAGTATCGTCCATTGAAACGACAATTCGATGAGATGAAACTTGAAGGATTGTCGCGTACCGAGGAGATGAATCTTTTGCAACGCAAGATGATACGTCACAACACCAAACGTCAGATCTTTATGCTGACGGCGGCGGCATCATACATATATTTCTTGGGCGATGCGGCATTGAACTACTCGACAAACGATGTATCAAACGTAAAGAAGGCTACTACCCTATCATTGATTTGCCCTGGTGCAGGTCAGATATATAACAAAAGCTATTGGAGAGCGCCTATCGTTGTCGGAGGATTGGCTTCGATGATATATGTTGTCGACTGGAACAACCGAGGTTTCAAGCGCTTCAAAACAGCATATTCGTTACGTGCCGACTTCGATCAAAATCCAGACAAATATCCCGATGGTGTATCGAAGGATGAGTTCAGAGGACGATACTCAGCATCGTATCTGAAAAACCTGAGAGATTCATATCGCCGTAATCGCGACTTAAGTTTGTTACTCACAGCGGGAGTATATGTTTTTCAGGCCGTTGATGCACACGTTGATGCACACCTCAAGGATTTTGATATTTCAGATGACCTGACAGTCGACCTACATCCTATGTTCGACTATCAATATACTCAAGTGGGAGGCTCAACCCCTATTTTCGGATTCAACCTTAACCTAACATTCTAAGATGAAACTATTTAACACTACGCTTCTATTTACGTTTATATTTATACTCATTGCGACAGATGTCGATGCACAACGACCCGCAAAGACAAAGAAGAGTCGTAAGCTCTCGGCTAAAGAGATGCTGATCATAGAACAAGAGAAGAGCGATTCGTTGGTAGCCGTTATCAACGAGTACAAGGAGCGTGAGGCAAAACTTCAGCAAGCATTGGAGCAGGAGCGAAAGAGTGTTGATAGGATCCCTATTAAGAGTCAGTTCTCGGTGGATTTCACTCCTTCGATGGTTGATTCACTCACCGATCAGCTTAAGCAACAACAAGTTGACGAGGCATTCCAGAACTTCTTTAACGATTATATCTGCGAGCCCGAACAGATGAGCACCGATGCCGAAATGGATTCACTCTACTCGGAGCGTCTGAAGGCTTTGGTTTCGCCGATTCACCTACCCTACAACTCAGTTGTCCGCACATATATCAAGCGTTATACCGATGGTTCAGGATTGATGAGCCGAGTATTGGCGTTGGCTCAGTATTACTTCCCGATGATTGATGAGGAGTTGCTTAATGCTGGGTTGCCCGTTGAATTGCACGCGATGGCAATCATCGAGTCGGCATTGCAAGCCACCGTTATCTCAAGAGCTGGAGCAGGTGGTTTGTGGCAATTTATGCCTCGTACAGCAAGAGCATACGGTTTGGAGGTAAATTCGATGATTGACGAGCGTTTCGACCCGCTGAAAGCAACAAAGGCTGCTTGTAAATACATGAAGGATCTCTACAAGATGTATAACGATTGGAGTCTTGCGATAGCGGCCTACAACTGCGGCCCTGGAAATGTGAATAAAGCGTTGGCACGTGCAGGTGGTAACCCACAATCGTTCTGGGAGGTTTATTGGTATCTGCCATCGGAGACACGCGGCTATGTCCCTGCGTTCATTGCAGCGTCATACGCCTTCGCATATCATAAGGCTCACAACATTTCATACGCCGAATCACCACTGCCGATTGCGGTGGACACGATACATGTAAATAAACTCCTCCATTTAGAGCAGATTTCGTCAACGATCGACCTGCCTAAGGAGGTGCTCAAGTCGCTCAATCCGCAGTATAAATTGGATATTATCCCAGCGACAACAAAGAGCTATTCGCTCATTCTGCCAACAAATCGTATCTCGGAGTATATCGCCAACGAGAAGACGATTCATGGAAAGGATTCGATCTACCTCAAGGAGTACCTCAACCCAAGCGTTGTGGCAAAGAAGATGGAGCAGACATCTGTGGTTTATCACCGAGTAAAGAGTGGCGAGACTCTCGGCGCTATCGCAAGACGTTACCGCGTCACTACAACGCAAATCATGCGTTGGAACGGCCTTAAAAATGCCAATAGGTTGAGTATCGGACAACGTCTGAGAATCGAAAAACGATAGACGAAAATGATCCATAGCGACCACGATACGATTGTAGCGCCCGCAACAGCAACGGGTGGAGCATTGAGCATAATACGCATCAGTGGTCCGCACGCAATAGAGTTGTGTGACAAAATTTTTAGATCTCGCCGAGCGCATACGGAACGAGTGCTTGCAGAGTCTAAAGGGGGTACGCTACACTATGGATATGTGATGGATGGAGACCAGATTGTTGACGATGTGGTTGTGAGTCTGTTTCGCGCCCCACACTCATATACGGGCGAAGATTCGGTCGAAATCTCAGCTCATGGCTCAAGATACATCACAAATAAAATCATATCACTCCTGACTGTATCTGGCGCTCGACTCGCCGAGGCAGGAGAGTTCACTCGTAGAGCTTTTTTAGCAGGCAAACTCGATCTATCGCAAGCCGAAGCAGTGGCCGACATTATATCGGCCGATTCACGCGCTTCGTTGGCCGTAGCGTCTACCCAGATGCGTGGTGGATATTCCGAGGAGTTAGGTAAGCTAAGAGACAAACTACTGCATATCTGCTCGTTATTGGAGTTAGAATTAGATTTCTCGGAAGAAGATGTTGAGTTCGCAGACCGCAGTGAGCTTAAGGGTTTACTGGAGAATCTGCTAAACAAAGTACAGGCATTGGCCAACTCTTTCGCGCTCGGAAATGCGTTGAAACATGGAGTTAATGTTGCGATTGTGGGTCGCCCGAATGTCGGCAAAAGTACGTTGCTCAACCGACTTGTTGGTGAGGAAAGAGCTATGGTTTCAGACATTGCAGGTACGACACGCGACAGCATTGAGGAGGTGGTAAACATCGAAGGAGTGACATACCGTTTTGTGGATACAGCGGGACTGCACGCCACAGATGATAGGTTGGAGCAGATGGGTATTGAGCGTACTCACAAGGCATTAGAAAAAGCGCATATCATTCTATGGGTTACCGATTCCGAGGGCGGGGATCTTAGCGAGGAGCTATGTGGATTTTGCGCATCAAGCGAGCAGACTATAATACATGTAATCAATAAGATAGACCTACTCGACAGCGGCAATAGCATGGGAGTTAAGATGAATAATCCTACGGGAACTAAGGATTGTTCTGTATCTCATGACGGCAGTTCTGCCGAGGAAAGCACCTCAACAGATTCAACACTCAGCAGCATCGGCATATCAGCGAAATTGGGATTTGGAATGGATCATCTGTTTTCAGCACTGCTCGCAACCGTAGATGCCACCGAAGCATATCGAGGTGACGTCATAGTCTCATCTCAACGCCACTATGAAGCACTGCGCAAGGTCGAAGAGTCGCTCAAACTCTCACTTCAGGGCTTGCATAGCAACACTCCCACCGACCTATTGAGCGAAGACATCCGCCAAGTGATGTATCACTTAGGCACCATCACTGGCGAAATCAGCTCGGAGGATATTTTAAAATCAATTTTTTCGAGTTTTTGCATCGGAAAGTAACCCAAGATTAGCAACAATTACAAAATATTACTATTGATTATAAAGGCGT
>CAYTGT010000048.1:0-9356 GCA_964437405.1 uncultured Alistipes sp. | reverse complement strand
TGATCTATCTGATCTTGGCGGCGCAGTTCGAGAGTTTCAAGGACCCAATCGTCATCATGCTTACCGTACCGTTGGCTATCGCAGGAGCGTTGATATTTATGTCACTGACAGGGCAGACTATGAATATTTATAGCCAGATCGGTATCATCATGCTGATCGGATTGGTTGCCAAAAACGGTATCTTGATCGTGGAGTTCGCCAACCAGAAACAGGAGAGCGGCATCGCATTGTGGGATGCTATCCGAGATGCCTCTTTGCAACGTATGCGTCCGATCTTGATGACAAGTGCATCTACCATCCTCGGTCTGTTGCCACTTACTATGGCTACGGGTGAGGGTGCCAATGGACGTATTGCAATGGGTGTTGCGGTAGTTGGAGGAATGGTCGTATCGACTATTTTGACACTCTATGTTGTCCCTGCGATCTACACTTATGTATCTACAGACAGAAGTAAAAAAGAGATTAAAAACTAACGGCAAATGAGATATCTTTTAACCATTATATCACTGCTTTTCGGTGTGAGTCAATTTTCGGCTCAACAGATCAATGAAATCACACCTATAAAAGCAACCCACTCGCCTCAGAGCCTCAAGGTGATATCTTTGAAGGAATGCATTGAGGTGGGCTTGGAACAAAACTACAACCTACTGATTGTCCGCAACGAGGAGCAGATTACAAAGAACAATGCGACAGCGGCCAATGCAGGTATGTTGCCAACGCTCGATCTATCGGCCAGCTATCGTGGTGCTTCTGACCCGACAACGACCCACCCTCGCGAGGGTGATAGCTATACCGAGAAAGGCTCTTTCGACCAGACGGCAGATGTGGGATTGTCTTTGAGTTGGACTATCTTTGACGGTATGCGCATCCGCACCAACTACAAGATGTTGCAAGAGTTGCAGAAAAAGGGAGAGTTGCAAACAAGATATGAGATTGAGGACTTTGTCGCCAACCTCACAGCCGAGTATTACAACCTCATCCAGCAAACTATCCGCCTCAAGAACTTCCGTTATGCGGTGGCGCTCTCGCGTGAGCGTCTCAGAATAGCGGAGGAACGTTACAAGATCGGTAGTTTCTCTCGTCTGGATATGTTGCAGGCGAGAGTGGATTTCAGCGCCGATAGTTCGCAATACATGACTCAACAGGAGTTGGTCACAAGCTCGCGCATACGCATCAACGAGTTGATGGCTAATGAGAATTTACAGGAGCGTTGTGTCGCACAAGACTCAATTATATACGTCAACTCTCAACTCCGTTGGGATGAGTTAGCAGCACAAACTCTGCAAACCAACACATCATTGTTGATGGCTGATAAGAACACCGAGATCTCGGAATTAGAGTTCAAATCAGTAAAATCGCGCAACTATCCATACTTAAAATTGTCGGGTGGCTATGGCTACACACACAACCACTTTGCTGAAGGTACGATCAAGACTCGCGGAACTTTAGGGCCAAACGTGGGGCTCAACTTAGGATTCACTATTTTTGACGGCAACCGCCGCCGAGAGCAACGCAATGCTAAGATTGAGGTAGAGAATGCACACTACACTCGCAAACAGATCGAGCAATCATTAATGGCCGACCTGTCAAACTTTTGGCAGGCATATTGTAACAACTTAGAGGTCATTAAGTTGGAGAAGCAAAACCTACTCACAGCCAAAGAGAATTATCGGATTGCGATGGAGCGATACCGATTGCGTGATCTTTCAGGTATTGATATGCGCGAGGCTCAAAAGAGTCTTTTGGATGCCGAGGAGCGCCTTTTGACTGCCGAGTATAACACCAAACTCTGCGAGATTTCATTGCAGCAAATCAGCGGCAATGTCCTCAAATATCTCGAATAAGAGAGCCTCAAAGAGACGACAACCTAACCAAACCATACGCTGCAACATTGATTTATGAGTATACCATTAGCAGAGAGGCTTCGCCCGCAGACCATTGACGAATACATCGGCCAATCTCATTTGGTTGGTCCGAATGGCGTTTTTCGTAAATTTTTAGAGACAGGAAACCTCCCATCGTTTATTCTTTGGGGGCCTCCTGGGGTCGGTAAAACCACGCTCGCCAAGTTGGTAGCCAACCACTTAAAGCGCCCGCTATACACGCTCTCGGCTGTCACATCGGGAGTTAAAGAGGTGCGCGAAGTGATCGAATCGGCTCGCAAACAGAGTCTGTTCAACCCCACCACTTCGCTACTCTTCATTGATGAGATCCACCGCTTCAACAAAAGCCAGCAAGACTCTTTGCTCGGAGCCATTGAGCAAGGCATCGTGACTTTGATTGGTGCAACCACCGAGAATCCTTCGTTTGAGGTGATTTCGCCACTTTTAAGTCGCTGTCAGGTCTATATTCTCAAGTCGATGAACGATGAGGAGCTAAACACGCTTTTGCAACGAGCCATCAACTCGGAGGCAGGTCTCAAATCGCGAGATGTGCAGGTCAAAGAGACCGAGGCTTTGTTTAAATTCTCTGGCGGAGATGCTCGTAAACTGCTCAACATCTTAGATATCATAGCAGGAGCTACCGAGGGAAAAATTACCATTACCGACAACTACGTCACCGAGAGTCTGCAACAAAATATCGCGTTATACGACAAAAACGGCGAACAACACTACGATGTAATCTCGGCGTTTATTAAATCTGTCAGAGGTAGCGACCCAAATGCTGCAATATACTATTTGGCGAGAATGCTTTCGGGCGGCGAGGAGCCACGATTTATTGCTCGCCGATTGGTTATTTTGGCTTCGGAGGATATCGGTTTAGCCAACCCCAATGCGCTATTGTTAGCTAACGCCTGCTTCGACACGGTACACAAAATTGGTATGCCCGAGGCGCGTATTACACTCGCCGAGACAACAATCTACTTGGCTACAAGTCCGAAAAGTAACAGCGCATACATGGCAATCAACGAGGCGATGGCATTTGTCGCCCACGACACAACAAATCGTCCTGTGCCTTTGCACTTAAGAAATGCGCCAACGAAACTGATGAGCGAAGCAGGATATGGCAAGGATTATAAATATGCACACGATTACGAGGGTAGCTTCGTTAATCAGGAATTTTTACCCGATTCGTTGTCTGGTAAGCAGTTTTATCACCCCCACACCGAGAATGCAAGCGAGCAGAAGATTGCTGAGCGTATGAGAATGCTCTGGGGTGAGAAATATAAATAGGAAATGATGATGCGACTGATTTCAATAATTTTACTTGCACTTCTATCTCTGCCAGCTATGGCCGAGCAGAAGCAAACCCTTCTCTATGCAGTAAAGGGGGCTGATTCGCTCTACTTGGATCACCACCGCGCCCCGATAGAGGGTAAGCGTGGTTGTGTGATTTATGTCTTTGGCGGAGGATTTGCCGCAGGTAGCAGAGATCGCGATCAACACTACTTTGAGTTTCTGAATAGCAACGGCTGGGATGTAATATCAATCGACTACCGTTTAGGAATGAAAGATGCATCATCACCTGGGATCTTAGAGTTTCTCAAGCTCTTTGATCGCACCATCACAATGGCTGTCGAGGATCTTTACAGCGCCACAGATTTTGTTGTTCGTCATGCCGAAGAGTGGCAGATTGACAAAGACTTGTTGGTCATCAGCGGATCGAGCGCTGGTGCAATCACAGCCCTGCAAGCCGAATATAATCTCAATAGCAAAGACGAAACGACAAAGCTACTCCCCACAGGATTTAAATATGCAGGAGTAATCGCCTTTGCAGGCGCGGTATTTAGTTTGGAGGGTGCTCCGCGCTGGGAGCAACGACCTGCACCGATGATGCTTTTCCATGGAAATTCCGACACTCAAGTTCCATACAACAAGATGGCTCTATTTGGAATGGGAATGTATGGATCGAACTATATTGCCGAGCGATTGGAGCAAAAGGGATGGCCTTATTGGTTCTACTCGGTGGAGTACGAAGACCACTCAATGTCGAGCAAGCCGATGAAGGAGAATCACCCCGAGATAGTGCAATTCCTCAATGAGTTTGTCCTTCAAAAAAGAGATTGCAGCATAAACACAATGGTACGCGACAGAGCAATCCCTAAGCGCAAAACATTCTTCCTGCCGACAGATTTTATAAACTCAAATTACTCGGATTAACGATGAAAAAAATTGGAATTATCTCCGATACACACTCCACATTTGATCCTACGCTACGTGAGTTTCTAAATGATGTTGACGAGATCTGGCATGCAGGCGATTTCGGAGGATTGGAGGCCGCTGACGAGATTGCACGATTCAAGCCGTTGCGAGGAGTCTATGGCAATATAGATGGCGGTACAATACGCCGAGTATATAATGAGTTTTCGTTTTTTGAGTGCGAGAAAAAACGGGTACTAATCACCCATATCGGAGGCTATCCGCGCCATTACTCACCCGCGGCCGTGAGGATGATACAGCGTTGCAAGCCCGACATCTTCATTGCGGGTCATTCGCATATTTTAAAGGTGATGTTCGATCCTGTATATCAGCTACTACATATCAATCCTGGGGCTGCAGGAGTCTTCGGATTCCACAGTGTGAGAACTGCCATCAGGATGGTCATTGATGGGGATGATATTCGCGATATGGAGGTCGGAGAGTGGCCTCGCCGCAAGCTAACGGCACAAGAGTAGGAATCAGCACAAAAAGAGTATGAATCTTTTATAATAATATATTTTGAGATTCGTTATTGTAATCCAAAATATGTTGTTATGAAAATTAAAGTTTCTAAAATACTCGATGCGACATTTGCTCGCGCTACATTCGATCTGAGCAAGGCCAATATCCGCCATTCATACAAAGATCATCTTGCATTAGAGATTCTGCGCAACGATTCTTCTATGGCCTACAACATCTTGGCCTTGACGCTCGAAGATCGTCAAATCAAGCAAATCGCGGCCAACATCACACAACTCATCACAGAACACCCCATAATTGAGCATCAAGCTGCAGATGAGTTTTTAGCTGAGTATCGTTCATTGCTTATGGAGCGATTCACCGATGCAAACAAACTCTCTACAATACATCTTTTACTCGACATTCTCGCCGACAACACCACCGTAACAGCCGAAGTCTTCGCCTTACATGGTATTACAGCAGAGTTTTTAACTCATAAGATAGAGTTCATCAACCAAGAGACTATCTGGGAATCAAAGATACAGATCTCATCACCCGACATCGAGACAAAAAGAGCAATCATCATACCCCTTGAAAGGTCTCGTCAGTTGACATTGGAGCGATATGCGACCAATCTTACCGAGTTAGCTAAAAGTGGGAAAATTGACCCCGTAATAGGCCGAGAAAGAGAGATCGAGCGCACAATCCAGATCCTTTCACGCCGCAAAAAGAATAACCCGATATTGGTTGGCGAAGCAGGAGTAGGCAAAAGCGCGATTGTCGAGGGGCTTGCCTTAAAGATCGCATCGGGCGATGTGCCGCCACAGATGTTGGGTAAACGCCTCTTTTCGCTCGATTTGACGGCTTTGATCGCAGGTACAAAATACCGAGGTGAATTTGAGGAGCGAATACAGGAAATAATCTCGGAATTGACAGCGGCAAAAGATATTATCCTTTTCATTGACGAGATCCACACCATAGTGGGTGCAGGAGCCACACAAGGAACGCTCGATACGGCCAACATTCTGAAACCATCTCTTGCTCGCAGCGAGATAATGCTTATCGGAGCTACCACATACGATGAATATCGAGCTATCGAAAAGGATGCGGCATTGGAGCGCCGATTTCAGAAGCTGACAATCGAGCCTTCCAACCGAGAACAGACCTTACAAATTCTCAACCGCATCGCGCCATATTATGAAAGCCATCACAAAGTCCGTTATAGCGCCGACTCCATCGAAGCGTGTGTCGACCTGAGCCAGCGATATATCGCAGAGCGTACGTTCCCCGATAAAGCAATAGATATAATGGATGAGGCGGGAGCAATGGCTCAAACACAATTCAAGAGGGCTGAAGCGCAACAAAATTCAAGCTCAAAAATTATCAGTCGTCAAGATATTGAGCAGATTATAACCTCCATGACGGGTATTCCTGCCGAGCAACTCTCGCAGAGTGATACAGAGCGGCTACGAGGACTCGGAGACAGACTTCGGAGCGAGATTATAGGGCAGGATAAAGCGGTAGAACAGACCGTTAAAGCGCTTCACCGATCACGCGCTGGTTTGAGAGATGAACACCGTCCAATCGGAGTTTTTCTCTTCATAGGCCCTACGGGTGTCGGGAAAACACTTTTGGCGAAGAAAATTGCGGAGATAATGACCGCCAACCCAGGTGCATTGATCCGAATCGACATGTCGGAATATGCTCTCAAACACAACCTCTCGCGACTCATCGGTTCGCCTCCTGGTTATGTAGGCTACGGCGAGGGTGGTCAGTTGACCGAGGCAGTACGCCGCAGACCATATTCGGTTGTCTTGTTAGACGAGATAGAGAAGGCTCATCCTGATGTATTCGATCTTCTGCTACAACTCTTTGACGAGGGGCGTTTGACAGATGGTACAGGACGACAAGTCGACTTCCGCAATACGGTTATAATCATGACCTCGAATTTAGGATCTCATGATCATGCTCAATCGGCTCGTAAAATCGGCTACGCCACAACCTCTGATCGCGAATTAACCAAACAACAAGCAGACTACCACAGGGTTTTGGAACGCTTCTTCAAGCCAGAGTTTTTAAACCGAATAGATGATGTGATCCACTTCCGCGAACTCAGACAGCAGGAGATTAGACAAATCGTGGAGTTAGAGCTAAAACGCATGTTGCAGCGTATCAAGCGGGCGGGTTATAGCGTCAATATCACAGAAGAGGCTCTACAACTCTTCGCCCGAGAGGGTTATCAACCCCAATATGGCGCTCGCGCACTGAGACGACTTCTGACCGAGAAGGTCGAAAATCCTATTGCGAGCATCATAATTGAGGGGAAACTCTCCGCAGGAGGGAGTGTCACAATAGAGGAACTTGATGGCGAAATCGTACATCGAGTAGCATAGAAAATTGGGAATATCTATTTTAGTATTATTATTTATAGTCATTTCACTTCATAAGCCTTAAGGATGATGATGGTATCTCTACACTCAATTTGACATTAGAGACTACTATTCTCTCCTTATAGGCTCGGTGAAATAACATACCCAAATGACCTTGATACAATCTTAGCCAAATTTTATTCCCCAAATAAAAAGACGCGTCACACATACAAATATCATCAAGTAGAACTAAAAAGGCATACAACATATCTAATAAAGATTTTGGACTTCGTAAAAACCCATAAATCACTCTCAAATTTGCTAAATAAGAAAATATGTATTATCTTTGATATGTGAGATACATTAAGTTGAATACCTTATATTTAATTCAACGACACAAAAAATAATTAAAAAATTTTTAATTCAAAAAATATTTTCTTGCTGTAAGAGAAAATAATATGGAGATTGATGATACCAATTTATTAACTGTTAATTCTTGATAACAATGGACGATAATAAAAAGACTTACATTCCACCTATTGTTGATCTGTTTTTGGTCGAGATTGAGCAGGGGTTTGCTGCGACTGAGGTTCGGCCGAACGCTTGGGATTATGAGGAGTTTTAAATCGTGGGGCGGCAGGTCAGTTTTTGGGCAGCTGGCGGCAGGTTTCTATGCATTGGCGGTAAGTCTGGTTTCGGGTCGGGGCTCTGGCGGGTTTCGGAGCAGCTGGCAGCAGGCTGATTTCTGACAGGTCGGCGGGTTGGTCGGCGGGACAGTCTCAGGCAGTTCAGCAGGTCGAGTGATCGACAGAAAGTTTATTTTTGCTGTTTTTTATCTACTAACACCTAATCATTTCTCAAAATTTATGAAGAATATCGTTGCGATTCTATTTGCATCATTGTTTTTGTTCGGCTCTTGCGCCAAAGAAGAGGCGGCGGATCAACTGCGTAGTATAACCTTGCAGGCACATGCTGTTTCGGATGCTCCACGATCAACTTTTGACGGCGAGACAAGGGCGAGTGCTTGGGACGAGAGCGATAAGTTGGTAGTCAATTTCTCTTCGGAGGGGACAAATTATGGTCCATATATCTTCACTCATCAGGGTAGCAATAATGAGGGACTTTTTACGTGCAATAGTGTACCACAGAGCGTTCCTCAGACTTGCGATATTGTTGCCTTTCATCAGCAAAATGCAACAGTTGGCAATGATAATATTCCTAAGATCAACATAGGAAATTCTACTCAGACTCAAGATGGTTCTTCTTCGGCACACGTTGCTGAGTGGGATCCGCTGTATGGTGTGGCAAGTGGAGTCGATATCAATAATATCTCTGTTGATATGGATCACATGGCTTCGGTGATCTCATTTACCATGAAGAACGAGACATCGGCCGAAATCGCGTTGGAATCTGTTGAAATCACCTCTTCAAACGAGAGTATTATCCTTACAAAAAACGGCAATTTCAACCTCTTGACAAAAGCGATGACCAATAATCAAACATCCAAAAAGGTTACTCTTAATTTTACCGAGACAACTACATTGGCAGCTGGTGCGACATTAAAGGCTTGGGTGGCGGTTACTCCATTTGAATTGGCTACGGGAGATAAACTATATTTTAGCATTAAGGATCGTGCGGGACAGACATACTCTTACACCAAAACTATGGCTAAAGAGTCTAATTTTTCGGCTGGTAAGATTATGAATCTTTCGGATGTAATTTCGCTTAACGAGCCGTCAAAAAGTGTGACTTTTAATTTTGCAGAGAATAGTTTTGGGTTACCGAAGACATCTTCAAGTGCAAAGAGTAGTTATAATGGAACTATTGATGGAGCAGCATTCTCAATTACGACAAGTACAGATAATGCTAAATTTTATTACTCATCAATTAACCATGTGATAAGATTTAATTTCAGTGCAAGTGGTCAATATGCAAAAATCAATTTGCCTAAGTATGATGGATATAAGCTCGCAAGTATAGTCGTAGCGACAACTGAGAAGAACCAAACAACTAAGATTGGAATTACCAATAATAGCGATGCCGAGAATAACCCTATTGAAAATACTAAGTTTAAATACCCTTCAGGCTCCGAATTGAGTTTTGAACCAGATAATACCACTTCACAAACACAGTACGTTGTCTGCATAAAAAGTGAAGCGAAAGATGCAAATTGCAAAATATCAAAAATCGTTGTGAATTACGCCTTACAATAGTCGGTCGCATAATGAATACATCCACAAAAAATGTAATTGTCTAAATTCTATTTTCGGGCAACTACATTTTTATTAATATACATCAGTAGCTTAATGATCATAAAACGACAAAAATGGCTGTTGGGATAGTACTGCGCGTACAGCCCAACAGCCATTTTAAGTCTTGTGCAAAAGAT
>CAYTGT010000047.1:8515-9424 GCA_964437405.1 uncultured Alistipes sp. | reverse complement strand
CGGTGATATCCAACTTCTCGATATAGAAGATCATCTCCTGCTCTAAACGGTTGGTGTCAACATCGACCTTGAGCTGAGCTAAATTCTCACGGATGCGGTTTTTGATAGTTTCAGCGCGACCCTTCTCGAATGGCTCAACCTGCAACTTGTAATCCTCGATCTTGTCAACGCGGTGCAAAAGATCTGCAATGAGAGTCTTACCCTCCTGCTCGCGGAATGAGTTGAAGTGTTGCAAAGCCTGCTCTACGGCCTGCATCAGCGCATTCTGCTCCTCCTCAGAGATGGTCTCGGCCTGAGTTGAGACCACATCGGGCATACGCATCACCGTAGGGATAATGGCATCGTAAGCGGCATCCACCCCAGAATATGACAATGCATCGTTGACCTGTCGCAGATACTCGCGGAAGAACTCTTTGTTGACCTTAGCCGAAGTCTCCACCGAAGTATTCTCCACCGTGATAGTGATGTCGGCCTTGCCGCGCTGTATGTATGAGCTTGCCATCGAGCGGATAGCAAATTCCAATGGACGATATATCCCTGGCAACTTCACTGTCAAATCCAACTGCTTGGAGTTGAGCGAGCGAACCTCCACCGAGATCTTTTTTGTTGGCAAAGCCACTTCGCTTTTGCCAAATCCTGTCATTGATTTAATCATCTTTCGAGTCAGGTTTTATGTGTAGTCAAAAATCAAAATTTCCCTGCTTGTCTCTACATCCACCCTTTAGGGAGAAGATGCGATGGGAAAATCTTTGCAAAGATAATACATGCTCTTTGCTTGACCAAATTTTTCTATGCGATTCTTTCTCTGAACAATAAAATAACAGCACCCTCATTGTGTGAGAATGCTGTTAGAAAATTATCATGAAAAGAAAAACTATTTTGTCGGTGGAGCGATGATCTCCTCTATGC
>CAYTGT010000047.1:0-8505 GCA_964437405.1 uncultured Alistipes sp. | reverse complement strand
ATGCTGAGCGGCTCATTGCAGATGATTTTGTCTATTGACTGTAGGTTGACAATATTGTTATCTATGATTTTGTAAGTTCGCGTTGAAGTTAAGGATTTATCAGTTTTTGAGAATGTTTGAGCAACGTATCGATCTCCTTTTTGTAGTTTGTAGGATGTTGTTATTTTATCTCCACTCTCCTTAATTACAACATCTATATCGTGAGTCTCCTTTACTTTTGAAATAGCATTGTCTAATTTTAACATATCAAACATTGGTGTGTTGATTTTGCTGGTGGGCATACTGAAGACTTGTTTCCCGTTTTTCCACACTGTGATTTGTTTCCCATCGTAAATATCCACCGTAGAGTCTTTGTCTTTGTAGTCGGTACGAGTGTATACAACTCCATTTTTGCGTAATAGCTTAGCCGTATACTCCACTTCTTCATCAAAATATTCAAAATTAAGGTTTTTGACATCACCTTTAGCGAAAGACATGATTCTTGTCTTCCCCTCAAATATGATACTTTCCACCGCTTCATGTTTTTTGATGGCTTGTGCAATGATTCTCTCATTTTCGTGAGCTGTTATATGGTTGATACCCACACCAATAAAAAGCCCGATGACTAATGCCGCAGCAATGCTTGTGAAGTTAAAAAATCCTCGGAGCATCATTGTGCGTTATCTCTTTTGATGTCGGAATTTGATGTCACAATGCGGTGCGTGTTTAGGCTCTAAAAGTTGGCGAATTTGAGCGTTCTGCTCTGCATTTTCAGCATCGTATAAAGCACGCTCCTCGTTATAAAAATCTTGTCGTTTCATGATGTTGTCTGTTTTTGTTGTAAAAGTTCTGCAAATCGGTTTAGTTTAGCATTAAAACGTTAAAAAATTATCCAGCGCCAATCCATCCCGCAGTTTATCTATTCCATATTTGAAACGAGATTTAGCAGTCGTGATGGGCACCTCCATAATCTGGGCAATCTCTTGAAAAGAACACTCCGAATATATGCGTAGTCGAATGGTCTCGCTCTGCTCTTGCGGCAGGCTCTGCATCAGACGGTTTATAAGCCGCATCTCTTGCTCAAAACTTTGTGGCGCGAGCTCCTCGGCTCTTAGTCCGCTGAGTGCTTCAATCTCTTGAAACTCAATTTGCTTGTGATGGCGCAGAGTATCGGTGCAAGCATTCTGAAATGCTCGGAAAATA
Organism: uncultured Alistipes sp.; assembly: GCA_964437405.1. GTDB lineage: Bacteria > Bacteroidota > Bacteroidia > Bacteroidales > Rikenellaceae > Alistipes. The sequence goes on along the minus strand of CAYTGT010000047.1, from coordinate 7,323 downwards.
TAGCATTTTAGCTCCTCTCTATTCTTAGGCAGTCCGCTCGCCTTGCACAATCTCAGAAAGAGATCTTGCATCATGTCTTCGGTCTTAGTCTTCGATCCTATACGATAGATTCCATAGCGAAAGAGTTTTTGCTTGTTTTCCTCCATTGTCTGTGCTATCGTGTCGCACTTTTCGGTCTCATATTGATCCTGTTCTTCTGTCATACGTTCTTCATTCTTTTCGTGAGTATAAATTCGGGATGCATCCTCAACCTTATAAACGCTAAAATATGTAAAAAGACTTAAATTTTGGAAAATATTTTTTATTCATCTCGAATTTTGCTTGAGAATAATAACCCATAAATAGGCTTGAAATAAAATCTTGGCGGATTTTTGAAAAAATGAAAAAATATGGATTTCTTACAAAATATATGTTTTTAGGTGCTATATTGTTATTAAAAATTCTAAATAAATGTTCGATCGTTACAAATCTGTCCGAAAAACTTACAATGGGGTCGCATTTTCGTGGTGTAAGATTTTGATTAATCATATTTTTTTGGTTTCTTTGTGTGTGCAAAATTGTAAGCATTTGAGATTTTTAATAGACAAATAGGTAAATTCCTTTGCTATGAAGAAGTATAATTTTAATGCAGGCCCATCGTTGTTCCCCGATTCGGTGCTTGAGTCTGCGGCTAAGGCTATATTTGATTTTGAAGGTACAGGGCTCTCGTTGCTCTCGATTTCGCATCGTACTCCTGAGTTTGAGGCGGTGGTCAATGAGGCAAAGAGTCTGTTTAGGGAGTTGTTGAACATTCCAGATAATTATAGCATCTATTTTGTTGGTGGCGGTGCGACCACTCAGTTCTTCCATATCCCTGCAAACTTCCTCTATGGCAAGGCTGGATATATCCACACAGGCGTATGGACAAAAAAGGCTATCAAAGAGGCTAAGTTATACGGTAAGGTGGAGGTTTTGGCTTCATCGGAGGATCGCAATTTCTGTTATATCCCAAAGAATTTTGAGATTCCTGCTGATCTGGATTACCTATATATCTGCGCAAACAATACCATTTTCGGTACAGAGTATAAGGTGGATTTGGATTCGCCTGTGCCATTGATTGCAGATATGAGTTCCAACATTTTGAGCCGCCCGATTGATGTGAGCAAGTATGCAATGATCTACGGCGGTGCGCAGAAGAATTTGGCACCTGCGGGTGTGACATTTGCCATTGTTCGTGATGATATGTTGGAGAATATCAAGCGCGAGTTGCCAGCGATGATGAATATCAAAAATCATGTCGATAATAACTCTATGCTTAACACCCCTCCTATCTTCCCGATCTATGTTTTGCGTGAGTCGTTGCGTTGGATCAAGGCTCAGGGTGGTGTCGAGGAGATTCATCGCCGCAATGAGGAGAAGGCTGCGATGCTGTATGCCGAGATCGAGCGTAACTCGTTGTTCCGCCCTACTGCAGATAAGGAGGATCGTTCTTCAATGAATCTCTGTTTTGTGATGAGCGAAGGTCGTGAGGAGTTGGCACCTGCATTTATGGAGTTTGCCAAGAGTAAGGGCATGGTTGGTATCAAGGGTCACCGTTTGGCGGGCGGCTTCCGTGCTTCGTGCTATAATGCTTGTCCGAAGGAGAATGTTGAGGCTCTTATCGCTTGCATGCAGGAGTTTGAGCAGATGCATAAATAATTTAACTATGGGTTATACCTATCATCTACCTAAGGGACGTAACCCTTTTTGTAATGAGGTTACTGAGTGGGAAAGTAGTGAGGTTTTTGAATTAGTAGAGAATAAGAGAGTTATGAAGATATTAGTTGCTACCGAGAAACCGTTTGCTCCAAAGGCTGTTGCAGGGATTAAAGAGGTTTTTGCTGAGGCGGGCTATGAGGTGGCTTTGTTGGAAAAATATAGTGAGAAATCACAACTTTTGGAGGCTGTAGCCGATGTCGATGGTCTGATTATTCGCAGCGATAAGGTTACGGCCGATGTATTGGCTGCGGCCAAGCAACTCAAAATTGTTGTTCGTGCAGGCGCGGGATATGATAATGTCGATCTTGCTGCGGCTTCGGAGCAGGGTGTTGTGGTGATGAATACTCCAGGTCAGAACTCTAATGCAGTGGCTGAGTTGGCTTTGGGTATGATGATATATATGTCACGTAATCAGTTTACACAGGGCACAGGTTTTGAGTTGCAGGGTAAGAGTGTCGGTATCCACGCCTATGGTAATGTTGGCCGTTTGGTGGCGCGTAAGGCTAAGGCTTTGGGTATGACGGTGTTGGCCTATGATCCTTTTGTTGCTGATCCAGCAGTGTTTGAGGCTGACGGTGTTCAGAAGGTTGAGAGCGTTGAGGAGTTGTATGCTAAATCAGATTTCTTGTCGCTCCATATCCCCGCTACCCCACAAACCAAAGGCTCGATCGGCTATAAGCTCTTGATGTCGATGCCTAAGGGTGCTACGCTTGTAAATACAGCTCGCAAGGAGGTTATTGACGAGTGTGGTTTGCAGGCTGCTTTGTCGGAGCGTACCGATTTGAAGTATGTGACCGATATCGCGCCCGATTCAGCAGAGGAGTTGGCGGCCGTTGCAGGCAAGCGTTATTTCGCTACACCGAAGAAAATGGGTGCTGAGACTGCTGAGGCTAATATCAATGCTGCTGTCGCTGCGGCACGCCAGATTGTGGATTATATCGAGAATGGAAATACACGTTTTCAGGTAAACAAATAAGAGATTAAAATAGGTAAACATGGTAAAAGTAAAGCCTTTTTGCGGTATTCGTCCGCCACGTGAGTATGCCTCTGATGTTGCATCTCGCCCCTATGATGTGCTAAATTCTGCTGAAGCTAAGGCTGAGGCTGGTGAGCGCTCGCTGTTGCATATCATTAAGCCTGAAATTGATTTTGATCCTATTGCTGATGAACATTCTGATGAGGTTTATGCTAAGGCAGTAGAAAATTTCAAGTTGTGGCGTGAACGTGGATGGCTTGTGCAGGACGAGGAGGAGCATTATTATGTATATGCTCAGACCATGAATGGTCGTACGCAATACGGTATTGCCATGTGTTGCCATTTCGAGGATTATCTCTCTGGAGCTATTAAGAAGCATGAGCTTACTCGCCCCGATAAGGAGGAGGACCGCATGAAGCATGTGCGCAACCAGAAAGCTAATATCGAGCCTGTATTCTTCACCTATCCCGACAATGCCGAGATTGACTCGATTGTTGAGAGTGTTGTGCGTGATAACGAGCCCGATTATGATTTTACAGCCGCTGATGGTTTTGGCCATCACTTCTGGGTTATTAGATCCGCAGAGCAGAATCGCCGCCTGACCGAGTTGTTTGCCGAGATTCCTGCGTTATATGTAGCTGATGGTCATCATCGTACAGCTGCAGCTGCGCGTGTCGGCGAAGAGTGTATGAAGACTAATCCTTCGCATACTGGCGAAGAGGAGTATTGCTACTTCTTGGCTGTGACGTTCCCAGCTTCGCAACTGCGAATCATCGACTATAATCGTGTTGTTAAGGATCTTAATGGACTCTCTAAGGAGGAGTTCTTGTCTCGCATCGAGACTTCGTTTGAAGTCGAGGCTAAGGGCGCAGAGATCTATACCCCATCGGCATTACATAACTTTGCGATGTATCTCGATGGCGAGTGGTATAGCTTGACTGCACGTGAAGGAATGTATGATGATAGCGATCCTATCGGCGTGTTGGATGTAACTGTGCTTTCGGAGCGTATCTTGTCGCCTGTGCTTGATATTCAAGATCTAAGAACATCTAAGCGAATTGATTTTGTGGGAGGTATTCGAGGTCTTGGGGAGTTGAAACGCAGGGTTGATAGCGGTGAAATGCAAGTTGCTTTTGCGCTCTATCCAGTCTCTATGCAGCAACTTATTGATATTGCCGATACGGGTAATATCATGCCACCAAAGACCACATGGTTTGAGCCAAAGTTGCGCTCGGGTGTGGTGATCCACTCTTTTGAATAATTGCAAATAAGAAAATAAATCGGGGCGCTGACCAAAAAGATCAGCGCCCCGATTGTTACAACGGTAGTCTATTTTACCTTTACGACAAATGTCGAAATACTCTTTGCAGGTACGGTGTATGCAAATTGTTTCCCTGAGATTTTCACAGGCTCCAACTCCTTGCAATCCTCGCTATGGGATGTGCGGTAGAGTGTGGCCTTTGATGCAACCTTGCCAAATGTTGACAAATCGACCTTTGTGTCAAATGGTTGATTCTCAACGTTGAGCATTACGATGACAAACTCCTTGCCGTCAGGACTCATCGCTGCTAATGTGTTTTCATTCTCGGTGGCAAGCAACGTGTATCCCTGCTTGATAAAACGGGTTACGTTCATTCTGATGTAGTAGTTCTTTAGTATGCGGTACTCTCCTGTTGAGAAGTTTCCACGAATCAAGCACCAAGTCTCGTTGCCTTCCTCGACCAATTGCCAATCCAACCATGCCTGAGGCTGCATTATGCGCAGGTCGCGGAACATCTTTTTTGCCAAATAGAGGTTGCTGTCGTATGCGCTATTACCTTTAGGACGTAGCTCATGATCCCACTGTGGACCTGTCTCCGACTGCCAAAACTCCATATTGGTAGAGCTTACCAACTTGTGCAAGTGCATACGCTCGCGGTTTGTGCCCGAATATGTGTGGGTGTTGAATTGCTTGACCATCGCCATGATGTCGGGATGTTTCGAGTATTCGTTCCACACTTTGATTGCCGAGCTGAGATTGGTCTCGTCAGAAGCCGAAATCACAGTGTTCAATCCCGAAGCCTTCAACTTAGGATAAAGCGTGCGCAATAGCTCGATCTGAGTCTTTATATCAAAGTGACAACCCTCCTGCGAGCCTTTGTAATACCAATAATTACTTGTTGACTCGTTGAATGGCTCCAAAGTCTTGAACTCCACACCATACTGCTCCTTATAGTGCTTGCAAACGTCAATCAAGTAGTCGCAGAACATGGCATGGTATTCTGGTTTCAAGTTGTCCTTCATCGGATCTTGATGGCCTGCCGAACAGCCGCTGTGGGTCATCCAATAAGGTGCCGAGTTTGAAAACGCCTCAAATACAGCATCTTTTCTATGCTTGTTAATCTTGAGCAAAATGTTTCGCTGTCCTCGGTCGGCACTCCAATCGTATGGCGCATCGGCCGAAGGCTTGAAACCCTCCATCTCGGCGCGTTTACCCTTGCCTGTTACCATGTGGCCATCTGCGTGCGCAGGGTCATCACCGCCACCTATATTATAACGAAAGATGTTCATGTTGAGTCCATCCTCCGAGATGAACAGGTCGAGTAATTCGTCAACCTTTTTGTCATCCCAGCGGCCGCACATGTGTGCCCACCAGCAGAGTGAACTACCCCAACCTTCGATTGTCTGCCAACAATCATCTTTGTCGATCTTTACCTTGACAGCCCTCTCCTGCCCGAAAACAGAAGTTGTGGTAAAGATCATCGCAAGTGAAAATAGAATTAATCTTTTCATCGTATCATAGTTTTAGTTATCTCCATACATCTCAAACAGTTCGTCTGTCATGCTGAATGGTAACATGATCTCAGTCTGGCCGAGAGCGTAAACTCCTATCTCATAAGGATTGTAGAGAAACTCTATCCCTTGACTCGTAACTCTAAAGTTGTCGGTTGGTACTATAGCCTCAACATAGTATCCCAACTCTTCCAAATCCTCTTTGCTATCAACACCTTTTTGCCAGCAAAGTAGTTTTACAAGTATTTTATGTAGCTTCTCTTGTTGTTCTGGCGTGAAGAAATCACTAATGTGAGTAATTTGCCATCCTCTAATGAATAATTCAGTCCGTTTATCCACGATATTCCATGTGCTCCGCCTGTATATTGATAACCCTCTATTGTATAAGCTAAAGTACGGTCGAATACCTCTATTTTGGCGCTTTTTATTAGCTCATAAATAGTGTGGCCTAAGTTCTCTTTGTCGCAATCGTACTCCTCGCGGAAGCGTTTTATCGAAAGATCGGTACAATCCTCCACCGATCTTGGGATTTGCTCCTCCAAATCGAAAAATGCCTTGCGGTTGGCCATCTCGATCTTCTCCAAAACAGAACCTCGGTGGGCATTTGTAAGGCGGATGTATTGATATCGTATGTTGAACGGTTGCTTTGTTTCAAACTCCTGCTCGTAATTGTCGAATGTAAATTCTGGTTGTTTTCTTGGCAAGAGCAGAGCAAAATTGCAATCGCCAAACTTGCCCAGATGGTGTAAAAATGCTTTATCATACGTGGTCTCTTAAATTAGGCTTGTTTATAGTTACAAATATGGCAAAAAGTTTAGTATCTGCAAATTATTAAATCCAAATTTGGCCACATAATTCTGTTTTTCACCCCGCAATCTCGATTCTCTCCCATGAGTAGACTTATAACCACAAAATTTTTCATCTTACGCCAGAATATGCGAAATTCGCTTAAAAGAGGTAAAAAAGTATTAAATAAATTGCCATTAGTAGTCATTTTTTGATATATTTGTATCCAACAAAAAAAACATAAGCAATTATGGCAAAAATAAGAGGAACTATAGTAGTTGCCGAAGAGCGTTGTAAGGGTTGTGAGGTGTGTATTTCGGCATGTCCTTGTAATGTCTTGGCGCTTTCGGAGAAAGTTAACAACAAAGGCTATCATTATGTTATGATGGCGCAGCCCGAAGCATGTACGGGTTGTGCTTCTTGCGCTATGATATGTCCCGACAGTTGTATTGTTGTATACCGTAAAAAAGTAGAGTAATTATGGCAGCTGAAGATGTAAAATTAATGAGGGGCAATGAAGTGATTGCCCATGCCGCAATTCGTTACGGCTGCGATGGATATTTCGGCTACCCTATCACTCCGCAATCCGAGGTGATGGAGACACTTATGGAACTTCGCCCATGGGAGACCACAGGTATGGTTGTTTTGCAGGCTGAGTCGGAACTTTCGTCTATCAATATGGTTTATGGTGGTGCTGCCACAGGTAAGCGTGTGATGACCTCATCTTCGAGTCCAGGCGTGAGCCTTATGTGTGAGGGCCTGAGTTATTTGGCGGCTTGCGAGTTGCCATGTTTGGTGGTGAATTGCCAACGTGGAGGCCCTGGTTTGGGTACAATCCAACCATCGCAAGGTGATTATTTTCAGGCTTGTAAGGGCGGCGGTCATGGCGATTATCACATGATTGTACTTGCGCCAGCTTCGGTTCAAGAGATGTATGATTTTGTCGCTTTGGGCTTCGATTTGGCCTTTAAATATCGTAATCCTGCGATGATTCTTGACGATGGTGCTATTGGTCAGATGATGGAGAAGGTTGTACTTTCGGAGCAACGTCC
>CAYTGT010000046.1:0-9441 GCA_964437405.1 uncultured Alistipes sp. | reverse complement strand
GAAGTTTATGATGGTATATCTGATGCCAGCGATGATGCTCTTCTGGTTTAATGATTTTGCATCGGGATTGTGTTATTACTACCTCGTTTCGCAGATCTTGACAATGGTCATCATGGTAGGTATGCGCCGTTTTGTGGATGATGATAAGATTCGCTACATCATGGAGCAGAATAAGGCGAAGCAGAAGAACAAGAAGAAGTCTAAGTTTCAGCTTCGTTATGAGGAGTTGATGCGTCAGCAGGAGGAGATTATGCGTCAACAGCAGAAGCAGAAGGGTGGTAAGCGATAGAGCTGAATCATCTTAATAAAAAAGCCCAAGATTTTCGTCTTGGGCTTTTTGTTGCTTATTCCGATATGTGAAATCGATTGAGTAGAGAACTATAACACCATCTTGCGGCACTCCTCGGCATCGCGTTGTAGTTGCTCCTGCAACTCCTCTATTGAGGAGAAACGCTTTTCGTCTCTGATTTTTGATAATAGTTTTACCTCTATCTCCTTGTCGTAAAGTGAGCCTTCATATCCAAAGATATGTGCCTCAAGCAGACGTGTATTGCCATCGACCGATGGTCGGATTCCGATATTTGTCATCGCCTTATACTCCGAGCCGTCAATCGTGACAACCGAGAAGTAGACGCCATTTTCACTCTTTACCTCTTGGGCATCAAGGTTAGCCGTTGGGAATCCCAATTTACGACCCAACTCTGCACCATGAATTACCTTACCCTTTATTATCATTTTTAATCGTTACGCTTTTCTGAAAAATAGACCGTTATGAGAGCGATTCCTCCTCGCCTCTCGTTTGGTCGGCCTAATATTATATATTGTGTGTGAGTTTCTGTACCACCGAAAATTCTGAGAAGAACTCTTTGGCTAAAACTCTGAGTACCGTATATGAAGGTATGGCCAAAAGCATACCTATGATTCCTGCCATATATCCTGCAACGAGAATCACCAAAAATACCTCCAACGGATGTGCCTTAACACGCTCGGAGTAGATTGTCGGCTGCAGAACAAAGTCATCGAATCCCTTGATGCAAAAGAGTGTTACGCCGATAAGGAAGAAGCTCTCGATCGCAGTAAAACCATGTATCGGAGCTATGACTCCTATACAAGCCGAGATCACACCACCCATCAGTGGGCCTGCGTAAGGGATTACATTCATCACACCCATAATCAATCCCACAAGCAAAGCATTATCGGTCTTCATGCCGAAAAGGATCATCACCGTAGAGATTACCACCATCAAAATCAAACTTTCGGTCAGAATACCCGTAAAGTAGCGCGAGAGCAAGACTGTGATTGAGTCTAATGCGCAAGTCACATTACCATGCAGGCGCTCAGGGAAAAGACCCTTAACCATCGAGTAGAATAGTCCATCCTCCTTGAGAAAGAAGAAGGTGATGAAGGCGATGGAGAAGACGCTGATTAACATCGACAATGCGACATTGATTATCGAGGTGAAGGTGTTGTTAATCGTGTTGTAGTTTACAAACTCCTTGAGTGTCGAGATGATGGTCTCCGAGAGTGAAAACTCCGTTACGGGCAACGCAAAGAGTTTTTGTAGATAGTTTTGTGCGTGTGAGATAGGTTGCTCAACTGAAGCCAAAACTGATGAGAAATCGAGTTGCGTAAACTCGTTTATTTTATTGAAAACAAGAGGTATAAAGAGTGAGAAGATGGATGCGAAGACCACAAAAATTACCAGCAGAGTGATGGATGCCGCCGCCCAGCGAGGCATCTGGTGCTTGCCGATATGTTGCTTCGAGAGTAGACGGACAAGCGGTCGCCCCATGATGGCCAACACCGCAGAGACGAGTATGTAGATAACTACCGAGCTGAAATACCATACCAAGAAAAGTATGGCGGCAGCGATAGCAATACCTACTGTAAATCGTAGAATATTTTGAGGTGTAATAGCCATATAGCTCTTTGTTTATACTCCTTTACTACTCTTGTGTTGTCGGTTTATTGCGTAGGCGTACGAGTGGAGTTTGCGAGCCAACTACAGGCTCTCCGATCTCGACTAACAACTCACTATCCTTCGGAACAAGTACATCAATTCTCGAACCGAACTTGATAAATCCGAAGACATCATTCTGCTTTACTTTGTCGCCGACCTTAATGTAAGAGACAATACGGCGTGCGATCAAGCCTGCAACCTGACGGAACAACACCTTTTGGCCGCTGTCGAGTTTGACAACAGTAGTGGTACGTTCGTTCTCGGTAGATGATTTAGGATGCCATGCGATAAGAAAACGTCCAGGATGGTATTTGAAGTAGTCGATAACGCCACCCACAGGCAACCAATTCATGTGGATGTTGGTGATCGACATGAAGATAGAGATCTGCAACATATCCTCCTTCAAGTATTCATCTTCATGTACTACTTCGGTTACTACAACACGTCCATCACAAGGTGAAAAGACCAACTCTGGATCGTGAATCTTGATTCGCTTAGGCTCGCGGAAAAAGGCGATGATGAAGAACCAAAATGCGAAAAGAATCACAGCACTTGTGATAAGTAGGCTAATACCGAAATGGTGGCTCTGGAAGTAGTAGATCAACAACCATAGCACAAGACAGAAAAGTCCCGACATGGCGATTATTTTATAACCTTCTTTGTTGATTTTCATAGCGCTTATAGTAGTTTAAAGGTTTTACTAAAATATAAATGTGCAGATTGTTACATACACAAATGCAAATGGTGCAGAGAAGATCAGCGCATCGAAGCGATCTAACCAGCCTCCATGTCCAGGAATGAAGCTACCCGAATCTTTCAGATCGACCGAGCGTTTGAAGAGCGACTCTACCAAATCTCCAAACACACCAGACAATGCAGCCACCAAAGCCAATCCGATCCAAATCGTAGTGTCGGCATCAAGAATCAATGCAGCTACGTAACCCATAGCCATAGCGCCAATCAAACCGCCGAAGAATCCTTCCCAAGACTTCTTGGGTGAGATACGTTCAAAAAGTCGGTGGCGACCCAACGTGATGCCAAACAGATATGCAAAAACATCGTTTGCCCAAATAATGAAGATATAGAATATCACAATCCAAGGATCCCATCCTCCCTTACCAATTAATGTCCCTAAAATTGCAGGTATGAGTATTAGCAAAGAGAGTGGCAACGCTACATAGAACATTCCCATAATCGTAGATCCGATGTTGGCTATAGGCGTAGGACTTTTACGATAAAGTTCGCATACAAACATCAGCGGAATGAGCAAGAGTAGCACGATGATGGCCAATGCAAATATGGGAGCAAATATGCCATCGAGAGTGTTGTTACCAAAGCTAAATATGGTGAAGAGTGAGATACCGATGGTAATGATCGTCACTCCACCAAAGAGACCCAAAAGTCTCATAGGTTGGTACCCAGCCTTCTCTGCGAAGTTATAAAATTCCCACATTCCTCCTACCGTAATGAGAGCCATCAAGGCGATAAAACTCCACTCGGATGCGAGTATTGCGCCCAATACGACTGCCAACATTACTGCACCACTCAATGTGCGTACGATAAAGTTCTTCAATTTATCACTCATATTTCGGGTTGTTCCGTTACGTTTCGGTTTAATTTATTATTCTACACTCTCTGCTGTCTGATCGTTAGTTGTCTGCTCTGAAGCAGCCTTTGAAGCTGTTTCTGAAGCCGTTTCCGCCGCACCCTCAGTTACTTGTTCTGTGGTCTTTTCAGCGGCCTCAGCTTCGCGCTCCTTTTGCTCCTCTATGGCTTGAGCCGAAGGACCGAGGATTGTCTCAATATCTTCGGAGTAGATCGTCTCTTTCTCTAACAACATATCGGCCATCTGGTTGATCTTGTCGTTGTTCTCCTCGATCAGCTTGCGAGCTCTGCGGTAGGCATCATCAAGTATACGGCGAACTTCATTGTCGATCTCGGTTGCGACCTGTTCGCTATAAGGCTTCGTGAAGGTGTCGCGAGAGCCTGTCGAATCGTAGTAGCTGATAGGCCCAATCTTCTTGCTCATACCGTAATATGCCACCATAGCATAGGTCATCTTTGTTGAACGCTCCAAATCGCTCAATGCGCCTGCGCCTAATGTACCATAGTTGACCTCCTCGGCGATACGGCCGCCAAGCATACCTGCTAATTTAGCCTCCAAGACTTCGTTCGTAACATGTACTCGCTCCTCGTCAGGTACAGACCATGTTGCGCCTAAGCTATTGCCTCGTGGAATAACTGTGACTTTCAACACTGGATCGCACTCCTTGAGCATCCACATTACAGTAGCGTGTCCAGCTTCATGGATCGCAGTGGCGCGGCGCTCGGCCTTAGACATTGGTTTATTACGTTTCTCCAAACCTCCGACTACTCTGTCAATAGCGGCCATGAAGTCATCGCGCTCAACCTTCTTCTTGTTGCCACGTGCAGCGATCAAAGCGGCCTCGTTACAGATATTGGCGATATCGGCACCAGAAAATCCTGGAGTCTGGCGAGCCAAGAATTTGCGGTCGATCGTCTCATCCATCTTGATATGGCGAAGATGAACATTGAATATCTCCTCACGCTCGTTTACATCGGGTAATCCGACATCAATCTGACGATCGAAGCGGCCAGCTCGCATCAGTGCCTTATCCAAAATATCGGCACGGTTTGTCGCGGCCAAGACGATTACTCCTGCGTTGGTCTGGAAGCCGTCCATCTCGGTGAGCATCTGGTTAAGAGTGTTTTCGCGCTCGTCATTGCCCGAAAAGCCTGCGTTTTTACCACGTGCACGGCCGATGGCATCAATCTCATCAATAAAGACGATACATGGAGCTTTATGCTTTGCCTGCTCAAAGAGGTCTCTCACGCGTGATGCACCCACTCCGACAAACATCTCAACAAAGTCAGAACCTGAGATCGAGAGGAAAGGAACATTGGCCTCGCCTGCTACAGCTTTAGCCAAAAGTGTTTTACCTGTTCCTGGAGGGCCTACAAGCAATGCTCCCTTCGGAATTTTAGCTCCCAACTCCTTATATTTGGCAGAGTTACGCAGAAAATCCACGATCTCCATAATTTCGGTTTTTGCCTCGGCCAATCCAGCGACATCCTTAAACGTGATGCGCTTCTGAGGATCATCCTTGTCAAACTCCTGTGCACGAGCCTTGCCCACATTCATTATGCCGCCACCAGCTCCACCGCCGCCGCGAGACATCCCGCGGATGAATAAAAGCCAGATTCCAGCGATAAATATCCAAGGCAACAAGGAGAGTAAAATATCGCTCCAACTGCGCTCCTCGTTGTCGTATTCAATGCTGATAGGGTTGTCCTCCAACCCCGAATCGGCTATAGCCTGCTTCACATCGCGATCCAAAATATCGACCGAACCGATGGTGAATGTGAGCTGTTTACCATGTTCAGGTACATTTTTGAAGAGGTTATCCTCTTCGGCATTGTGGTAACGCTCGATGGCTTCGTCTGTAAGGTAAACATCGGCGTTATTCTTATTGATAACTTTGATTCGCTCGACTTCGCCTTTGTGGATCAACTCCTCAACGGTGTTCCAATCGCCTACAACGGGTACAGCCTTTCCCTCAGAGAAGAGAGAATAACCTATGATGCAGAGGATGATCGCACCCCAAACCCACATAAAATTGGGCCTGATCTCTATTGTATTGTTTTTTCTCTTTTTTGCCATTTCTTACAACTCGTATTCATATTTTTTCATCGGAGCATCAGCCCAGAGCTCCTCCAACTTATAGAACTCGCGGAGCTCGGTCTGGAAGATGTGAACCACAACGTCTACATAGTCGATTGCGATCCAAAAAGCGTTCTGCTGACCCTCGATTCTCCAGATCTTCTGCCCCAATTTCTCATACACATCCTTCTCAATACCGTCTGCAATACCAGCTACTTGAGCGTTAGAATCGGCGTTGCACACGATGAAGTGAGAGCAGATTGCGCCATCGAATCCCGAAAGATCTAATGATACAATATCCTTACCTTTTTTGTCCTGAATGGCATTAACTATAGTTTCAATGAGTTTGTCCATAATTTATATCCCTTTTACGGGTGGTTAAATTTATACATACACATAACTTTGCAAAGATAGTGTTTTTCTTAAAAGAATGAAAATTATAGGCTCTCTTTATCTCTGTTTTTTATCTCTTTTTCACACTATGACAAACGAGCTGTCGGGGAAAATAGTCTTTGGGTGTTGATTTTTGGAATTGATATGTGGCTTTTATGACCAAACTCAATATGAATTAGTCTCTTTGCGGTCGGGTGCGAAAATTACGCCAAATCGAACTTTTTATGAGCGATTTGGCGTAATGTATATTAAGTGAAATAGAATCTTGAAAAGAGGCTTATCGAGCAGCCTTCTCCATCTCGATTTTCTCTAAGATAGTGGATTCTAAAGCGTTGATAATCGAATCTTTAACGTATGTGCGGCGGATGGCTATGGCGATACGTCTTGAGGTGGCGCCTTTGGCCAAACTTTTGACCTGTTGTTTGCGCCCGATAGGGATATATTCCAATGCCATTTCGGGGATGATAGTGAGCGATGATGTGCAGTCGACAATTCGCATCAAAGTGTCCAATGAACCCGACTCAAAAGAGTAGTGTGATGGGGCGTTGCGTCTGGCCTGACATAGCTCCAAAATCTGGTCACGCATACAGTTGCCTGGGCTCAGCAAAATCAAGTCTTTCATATCAATATCTTCGATGCGGATATTTGAGCGCTCGAAGAGTGGATTTGACTGTGAGACATAGGCGTAGAATGTGTCGTTAAAGAGGTCGCGCTCGATGATCCCTTCGCCGCAAGTACCACTTGCCACAAGTGCCGCATCTATTCGATCCTGTTTCAGCGCCTCAATGATGTCGCCTGTTACCATCTCTCTGATTTCCAGCTCGACACGAGGGTATCGTTTTGCGAAATCGGGGATAAATTTGTGGAGTAGATATGGTGCGATGGTGGGGATTACACCCAATCGAATTTTACCTGCTGTCTCACCTTTCAATTCTGATACGGCTTCGCGGATATAGTTGTATGCTCGGAGTGTCTCCTTAGCTTGCGCTATCACCACAGCACCCGCCTCGGTGGGAACCACAGGTTTTTTGGTGCGGTCGAGTAGGATAACCCCCAACTCCTCCTCTAACGATTTGATCTGCATCGAGAGCGAGGGTTGTGTTACGAAGCAGTGATCTGAGGCCGCCGAGAAACTGCCACAGTTGGCTACTTCAATTAAATATTGAAGTTGAATAATGGTCATAGTATTTGGTTTGTTATTATTTTTATGTTGGTTGTATGAACAAAAGTATAAAAAAAAATTATAGCAAACAAGTTTTTTGGCTTATCTTAAGATAAATTTCTATATTTGTAGTTAATTCCTATCGAGGTGAGAGACTTCCGATGAATCGAAGGTTTGGCGGCGGTAGGGGATGAAAGTAGAGTATAAATAATAAACAGATTCAAAATAATAATGGGAAAAATCATTCTTACGGGTGACCGCCCGACAGGTAAACTTCATTTGGGCCACTATGTAGGCTCGCTTCGTCAGCGTGTAGAGTTGCAAAATTCAGGTGAGTTCGAGAAGATATTTATTATGATCGCCGATGCTCAGGCCTTGACCGATAATGCAGATAATCCAGAGAAGGTGCGTCAGAACATTATCGAGGTGGCGTTGGACTATCTATCTTGCGGAATTGATCCAACGAAATCGACAATTTTTATTCAGAGCATGGTGCCTGAACTCACCGAGTTGGCATTTTACTATATGAATCTCGTGACAGTCGCTCGTTTGGAGCGTAACCCTACGGTGAAGACCGAGATCGTGATGCGCGAGTTTGGTAAGTCAATCCCTGTGGGATTCTACACCTATCCAATCTCACAGGCTTCGGACATTACAGCTTTCCGAGCAACGACAGTCCCTGCAGGTGTGGATCAGGAGCCTATGATCGAGCAGACTCGTGAGATCGTGCATAAGTTTAATTCAGTTTATGGCGAGACTTTGGTTGAGCCTGAGATTTTGTTGCCTAAAAACTCGGCTTGTTTGCGTTTGCCTGGTACAGATGGTAAGGCAAAGATGTCGAAATCTTTGGGAAATTGTATCTATTTGTCTGATTCGGCCGAAGATTTGCGTAAGAAGGTGATGAGCATGTATACCGATCCTAACCATATCCGTGTCGAGGATCCAGGATCAATCGAGGGTAACTGTGTATTTACATATCTCGATGCCTTCTCGACCGTAGACCATTTTGCAGAGTTCTGGCCTGATTACTCATGCTTGGATGAGTTGAAGGCTCACTACCAGCGCGGTGGTTTGGGTGATGTGAAGGTTAAGAAGTTCCTCTATGCTGTGCTTAATCAGATGTTGGAGCCTATCCGTGCTCGCCGCAAGGAGTATGAGCAGGATATCGAGGGTGTATACGAGATCTTAAAGCGAGGATGCGAGGTTGCTCGCGCCGAGGCTGCAGAGACCTTGAATATGGTTCGTAACTCGATGAAGATTAACTACTTCGAGGATGCAGAACTGATCCGTAAACAGGCTGAAATGTATAAGGCTAAGTAAATTTTTTTGAAACCTATGTCACTGCTTCCGATTGGAATCATAACGCGACTTAGAGACCTGTTGCAACGCTTACGTCATCGTCTGAGCGATCGCCAGATGATGTTGATGTTGGCCGTTGTGGTGGGTTTGTTGGCAGGTGCGGGAACTTGTATCTTTGAGATCTTGTTGCACTTGGTGCGCTCGGCTTTGGTGACGTGGTTTCCTGCAAGTGAGGCTCAGTTTCTATTTTTGATCTATCCCGCCATCGGTATCATTTTAGCCACGCTGTTTGTGAAATATGTGGTTAAGGATGAGATTTCGGAGGGTGTGACCAGAGTCCTTTATGCCATGTCACGCAAGGATTCGCGTATCGCATCGCATAACTGTTGGACTTCGGTTGTGGGTGGTGCGACAACTATCGGATTCGGAGGATCTGTGGGTCCTGAGGCGCCTATCGTCTTGACAGGTGCTGCCATCGGCTCGAATGTGGGTAAGGTGGCTAAACTCAACTACAAGGAGTTGACTCTGTTGCTTTGTTGTGGTGCGGGTGCTGCTGTGGCGGCTATCTTTAAGGCCCCGATTACGGGTGTGGTCTTTGTGTTGGAGATCCTGATGTTGGATATTACGGCAGCTTCGGTTATTCCATTGCTAATATCTTCTATTACAGCGACCACCGTAGCGTTGATGTTTCGAGGTTTCGACCCGATTATCTCGGTGACGCTGTCGGCTGCTGACGCTTTCCAGCTCGGTCAGATTCCGTTATATATACTACTGGGAGTATGTTGCGGATTGATGTCGTATTACTTCACTTCGGTAAACTCAATTGTGGGTAAGTTTGTGAAGAATATCCCGTCACAATATAAGCGTTGGGGTTTTGCAGGTGTGTTGTTGGGTGTTATGATCTTCGTTTTCCCACCTTTGTATGGTGAGGGTTATGAGGGCATG
>CAYTGT010000045.1:0-9534 GCA_964437405.1 uncultured Alistipes sp. | reverse complement strand
GTCAATAATTTTGTACGCCATAGTTTTGTTTTTTAGGTTTGTGATTTTTTATTCCTTTTTAATATGTCTCTTAAACTTGCTTCTCTTACTGTAACAAATAGTTGTAAACTTTCAGGTCAGTAATGCGACTCTTGAAATTGCCAGCCTTCTGGAGTGGGAATACCAATGTGCGTTGGTAATACATTTTGGTATTTGGGTCATAGACCACAGGCGTAAAGGCATTCTTGTCGGTATGGAATTGATGCAACTCCGATGGCTTCATGGCATAGAGTGTGAGTACACCCAACTCCTGCTGCAAACGGCCATTAACATATAGACGAGTCGCCTTGTTGTCACCCTGAATCTTGATCTGAACGCTTTGACCTTGAGGTACACGATAGTTGAACTTGTTGAGATATCCATCACGTTCGAATGCTAATTGACCACTCTGTGGATCGGCTAAATATACCACAGCATTTGGTGAACGGAAAAGTTCTGTTCCTTTCTGCTCGGCAGCCCCCTCCAAAGTGAAACTGATGGTGTAACCGTAACCAATCTCTGCGATAGGAAGTTCTGCGCCCGCTTTTACCTCATCTAATGCCAAGACTTCGCTCTGAGGCTTGCCATGTCTTGCCAACTCATTTACGCCTGGAGCCTCACTCAACTCAAGACGCTTCTTATCGAACTCGGCGTAAGGCAACTCACGAAGTGCTCCGCTCCAGCACTTCACAGCGAGTGTCTGCATCGCAGGGAATACACGGTGGTGAACATCCTTTACCGAGATTCCGTTGCCTGCATGGTCATTCCACACAGCGAACATACCGCCCATGATTGCAGGATCCTGCTCCTCGAACTTCTGGTTGCCGATTACGGCAGGAGTCCAATGGTCGTAGAGGTAGTTGCAATTCAGGTAGTCATAATAATATCCCGCAGCAGGTACGATGTAGACATATCCGTCAGGTATGCTGACGAGTTTGTAGCCCTGCTCCTTCATATCCTTTGGGTTGGCGTAACCGTTGTACCAGCAATGCATAATCACATTTTCTGACTTTACAGGAGTGTCGCCCTTGGCGTGAGTCAATGCACCCCAACATACAGCCTGCTTGCCGAAGCTCTCAACAAACTTGATGTAGTGATCGGTAAACTCGCGGAACTTCTCGACAACCTCTTTCTTAGCGTTTGAGTATTCGTCTGTGCCGATATGTACTCGCTTGCCTCGGAATACAGGATTTTCGCCCTCCAAATACTCCTTGAACAAGCCATCTACAAACTTATATGTCTCTGGGTTGAACAGATCCAAGTGATCCATACCATACTCCTTCGAGCCAATCTCAGGCTTGTAGTGAGTGAAGGCCAAAGAGTGAGCAGGGACATCAATCTCAGGGATAATCTCCACGAAATTCTGCTCGCCGAGAATCTGTAAGTTGATAAACTCCTGCTTAGAGTAGCTGCCATCCTTCGCCGTCAAGCCAGGGTATGTGTCACACTCCAAACGGAATGCCGCCTGAGTCTTTGCCCAATCGTTGTCGAAATATTGGCGGAAGCCGTTGTCGTTTAGGTGCACCTGCAAGGTGTTCATCTTGTAGTATGCCATAATCTTCACCAACTTACGCAGATAATCCATAGGGAAGAACTTTCGGCCGCAGTCGATCATGAAACCACGAAGCTCATACTGAGGAATATCAATAGCCTTACCCTTAGGCATTGTGTCGCTCTGCTCGGCCATCTGAAGGAGAGTACGGGTTGCCCAATAAGCACCTTGCAGGGTGTGAGCCTTTACCACAGCCTGAGTGCCGATATTAAGTTCATACCCCTCTTTTCCCAACGAGGTAGCCTTTTTGTCAAGTTGCAATACGATGTCGCCCGCCTTACCGCTACCTTTGACAACAGTAAGAGTTTTGCCTGTCAATGTTTGATAATCCTCAGCAAAGAGGTTTGCTATGCGCATCAACTCCTTGTCTGAGCCTTTGACCGCAATACGGTTTGATGGGGCGAGTGCTCCTTCGGTTCCCTCCCAAGATGTAAGTTCTGGAATTACAAATGGCTTCGGATTGGTTTGAGCCGCTGCCGAAAGGCTGATAAAAGCGAGTAAAATTAATAGTATTCTCTTCATTTGGTAATTAGTTTTAATACAATTATTCAAATATAAAAATTATTATTCGGTTTTACAAATCGTAGGCTGCGGCGAGAATAAAATTGTGCAAATTCTTATTTTATGAAGTTATTGTGTACCTTTGTGGCAAAGATTTCAGATTATGCAACGTCACATTGATATAAACGATTTTAACTATCCTCTGCCTGAGGAGCGCATCGCAAAATTCCCGTTGGAGTGCCGTAGCGACTCAAAATTGCTTGTCTATCGCAATGGCGAGATCTCAGAGAGCCGCTTCCGCTCATTGGCGGAGGAACTTCCTGAGGGCTCGATGCTTGTCTTTAATAACACAAAGGTGATTCGTGCGCGTGTCATCATGCACAAGCCTTCGGGTGCGCGTATAGAGGTTTTCTGCCTTGAGCCACATGCTCCAGCCGATTATGAGCGAGCATTTCAGCAGAAGGGTGAGTGTGAGTGGGGCTGTATTGTGGGTAATCTGAAGAAGTGGAAAGAGGGATATGTCAAGATAGATTTCGAGTATGAAGGTGTGGCTTGCGAGTTGCGTGCCGAGATTGCCGAGCGTGGCGAACGTGAACACATTGTGCGATTTAAATGGGAGGCTGATATGAGCTTCGGTCAGTTGTTGGAGTATTTGGGGCGTATTCCTATTCCGCCATATCTCAACCGTGAGAGCGAGCAGATAGATTTGACTCGCTACCAAACCGTTTATTCCAAATTTGAAGGCTCGGTGGCAGCTCCAACTGCGGGTCTACACTTTACCGAGGAGGTGATTACGGATATGCGTGAGCGAGGTTTTGAGTTTGAGGAGGTGACACTTCATGTCGGCGCGGGTACATTCCTGCCTGTCAAGAGCGATGACGCCACACAGCATGAGATGCATACCGAGCATTTCGAGGTGCGACTCTCTACGTTGAAAAATATTTTGAAACACGATGCTTGCGTGACGGCTGTCGGTACAACTTCGGTGCGCACTTTGGAGTCGTTGCCTGTGCTGGGATGGCGTGTGCGTCAAACTGGTGATGCTCAGGCGGAGCGAGTGATAGGACAATGGGAGAGTTATGATATTCCTCAGGATTATTCGGGATGTGAGGTACTTGAGGATCTGATCGGATATATGGAGCGAGAGGGTTTAGAGCGGTTGAAGGCTGCAACACAGATCATGATCACTCCGCTCGGCTTCCGTTTTCGCATCGTCAAACGCATCGTGACCAACTTCCACCAACCTAAATCTACGCTTCTGTTGCTTGTCTCAGCATACGTTGGAGATGATTGGCGTAGAATTTATGATTATGCTTTAGACAATAATTTCCGTTTCCTCTCCTATGGCGACTCCTCGTTGCTGATTGTGGAGTAGGATACGTAAATATATATGACACGAACTTGTAATAAGTGATTTTTTACACCGTTTGGTGATATTTTTGAGATATAAAAGGCTATATTTCCATATAAAATATATTATATTTGCATAATTGGATCTCGTTCCACACTTAAAATCAAGAGAGTTATGGAGTACGCAAATCGACTTAAAGAGTATGCACCAGCTGCAAGCATGGAGCAAGTAGCAGACGAGGTAGCCGCATTAAAGGAGGCTGCACGCGAAAACTATAACGCAGAGGTTTACAAATTCTGCTACTCGGCCATCGACCTGACAACCCTTTCGTGCAACGACTCCGAAGAGTCGGTGATGGCGTTTGCCCGTAAGTGCGCCGAGTTCTACTCAAAATACCCACACCTGCCAAATGTGGCTTCGATCTGCGTCTATCCACCATTTGTCGAGACCGTAGGTTTGGAGATTGACGGCACCCCAATGCGTATCACAAGTGTTGCTGGAGGATTCCCTTCATCTCAGACATTCTTGGAGGTAAAGATGTTGGAGGGGGCACTGGCTATTGAGAATGGCGCTGACGAGGTAGATATCGTGATTACTGTAGGAAAGATCCTCACCGAGAAGTATGACGAGGCGGCAAACGAGGTGGAAGTTTTGCGCAACGAGGCTTCTGACGCTGTGTTGAAGACTATCTTGGAGACAGGTGCATTAAAGAGTCCTGAGCTAATCCGCAAGGCTTCACTTTTGGCAATGGAGGCAGGATCGGATTTTATCAAAACTTCAACAGGTAAAATTGATGTCGCAGCGACTCCTGAGACGGCAGTGGTAATGTGCCATGCTATAAAAGACTATTACGAAAAGAGTGGTCGCAAGGTTGGTTTCAAGGCGGCTGGAGGCGTTCGCACAGCCGAGGATGCAGCTCTATACTACACCATCGTGGAGCGTATCTTGGGCGAGGAGTGGCTCACTACCGATTTGTTCCGTATCGGCGCTTCATCGGCGGCTAACAATATCCTTTCTTCTATCGAGCAGACTGAGGTTAAGTATTACTAAAATCAATAATCCCAAAAATAAATTAGGCGACAACCCTTTGCGGAATTGTCGCCTAATGTTTTTATAAAAGTTTCTTTCAGCCCTACTTCACATCAATTACATGTTGATGTAACTGCTTACCCGTAGCATCAACAACCTTCATCTCGATACGAGACTTTGTCACCTTCACATCTACACGATCGTTGTTGCTGTTGACAAGTATTGGGAACTCATTTCCGCCACTTGTACCCTTCTCGCGGTAGCTGTAACGGTGAGTGTGACCACTCATCATCACATCAACATCGGCTTTATTCAAGAGAGGCAAGAGCAGACGCTTAAGCTCATTATTACCCCACCATCCTGCCGACTCCTCAAATGGAATGTGCATCAAAACAATCTTCACAGGTGCCGACTTATACTCCTCACTCTCGATAGTCTCGGCCAACCACTTCGCCATAGACTCACGATAGGCATCATAGGCCGCGGTACCACCATACTCCATATCTGAATCTGGTTTATCCTCACCACAATCCAACACGATAAACGCTGCAGGGCCATGACGGAAGAGATAAGATGGAGTACCTGTCTTTGAAGGGAAAAGATTCATAAACTCACTGAAACCTGGGCCACGAGTCTCATGATTTCCTCGTACGTATACCAATGGCTTGTAAGGTGCAAAGCTATCAGATGCTCGCTTCAAGAAATCCTTTTCAACATCCTCAATCGAGCCCATAAAGCTGGCCATATCGCCATTGAAGACAACGAAGTCGATCTTCTCATTAGTCTTGAAATCTTTAGTCAGTGCCGTCATGATCGAATCACGACCATGAATATCGTTGATCATCGTAAAATTAAACTCCTCCTTTGAACGATCCAAAGTCTTGATCTTAAAGAGATTGTACGGACTGCTAGCGATTATCTTACCGCTCGACACAGGGCTATGACCACTATCATCTACACCCTGCTGATATACTCGGTAACGATATGATGTACCAGGCTTCAAACCTGTCAGGCGCACATGATGCACCTTAGTCACCAAATGACGGCCCAAGAAATCTTCATAGAAACGTGGGCGCTCTACTGCATAGAACGATGATCCATCATCGGGTGCAACTTCAACCCATCCCATACAACGCTCGGTAGAGGTCCACACGATTGTCATCTCACTCTCGCTAACCCCAACAACCCAAGGCCCACACTTAAACTTAGGCACAGGGATCTCAGCCGACATCACCATAACGTGGCTAAGAAGGAGCACAAGGCTCAAAAATAGTCTCTTCATATTATTAAGTTTTAGATTCGTCTTTTCTCGATTAGTAATTCACGCGTCTAAATGCTTCTACATTTACTGCACCTGAGCTGTCTCGCCCTCAGCCGACTGCGTATCACCCTCAGCCTCTGGAGTATGTTGCACCGTCTGCTGCTGTACTTCTGCACTCTCAACACTCGCCTTTACCGAGAATAGGTCATCGGGCAACATGCTCTTATATCCTCCACAGCCAAGCGCCGTAAATATCACTATCACGATGATGGCCAACGCCGCCACCACGCCAATTATTCTCTTTACCATACCTCTTTCCTAAAATCTCTTTTCTTCAACTATACATTTTTTATTCACCACCATTTTTATCTACCGTTACGACATCGGCTGCAACGACATCTGTCGACTGCTCCTCGCTGAGTTTAGCGACATTTTTGGGTGCTAAGATCTCATCGTATTCTCCCGACTCAAAGATCTCGATACTCCTCTGCACCACCTTGTCGATCGGGAAGATATTGTAGTAGAATCCATCATCCTCCAACACCGTATTTCGACCGATGTAGGCTCTGAGCTGGGCTTGAATAACATCACGCGAACGCTCTATCTCGCGGCGTACAGGCTTCACGCCTTGACGTGCTGCATAGCGAATGAAATCCTCGAACAGACCTTTATCGGCATCGAGCAATGCTGTCAAATCGGCCAACGTCTTCACACCATTCAACGCCTCACGATGCTTGTCGGCGTAATCCAACGTATAACGGTAGAGAATGTTACGCCCCGAAACCTCCATGAAGTATTGCGTCATCTCGGTGGTATCCAACGGGATAAAGCAATCGGGCATAATTCCACCGCCACCATATACGGTACGCCCCTTCGGAGTAGTGAACTGCAACGAATCAGCAAAGTGGATGCTATCGGCCGAGAAAAACTCGTTGTTGCGATAACGATTGACCATATCCAATTCATAATCCTCAGCATGGCCATTCTCATAAGGTTTCTGAATCGAACGACCCGTAGGGGTATAGTAACGAGCTATGGTCAAGCGCAGAGCCGAGCCATCGGAATATGGCAACTGATTCTGCACCAATCCCTTACCAAACGAACGGCGACCCACGATCACTCCTCGATCATTATCCTGCACTGCACCCGCCAAGATCTCGCTCGAAGAGGCACTGCTCTCATCAATCAAAATTGCCAATTTCAGATCGGTCGAAGTACCCTGTCCGTTGCTATATTGCTTCATCTGCTCGCCTTGACGATCTTCGGTATAGACGATCAAACAACCTTCGCTCAAGAAGTCGTTAGCAATCATAATGGCTTGATCCATAAAACCGCCTGAGTTACCTCTTAGGTCGAAGATCAACTTTTTAAGGCCCTGCTTACGAAGATCAATGAGTGCCTTCAAGAGTTCGATATACGAAGTGCGTGCGAACTGCGAAAGACGGATAAATCCGATATCGGAGGTGATCATAAACGAAGACTCAATACTGTTGATCGGAATCGCATCACGCACAACTTTCACATCAACCAATTCATCCAGTCCCTGACGCTTGAGCGAGAGAACAACCTCGCTACCGCGAGGGCCTCTAAGCCGCTTCACGATATCGTTCTGGGGCATCTTCACGCCCGCAACCAACGTATCATTCACCTCGATGATACGATCGCCAGGCACAATACCCGCTTTGGCACTTGGGCCATTAGGTACCACGTTGAGCACGATGACCGTATCGGTGGCAGCATTGAAAACCACTCCGATACCATCAAACTGCGCCTCCAAAGGCTCATTCAGAGCCTGCATCTCTCGCGCAGGGATATAGACCGAATGAGGATCCAACTCCTTCATCATCAGCGGGATCACCACCTCCGACAGAGAGTCCATCGAGATAGAATCGACATACTGATGCTCGACCAACATGCAAGTCTGCATGATTTTATTGGTCGTCATCAAGCCCGTACGTGATATCAAGTGACGCAACTGGCTCTCGGCACGGTTACGTCCTACGAATTGTCCTAAAAGTGTTCCGAGAATAATTCCCACCGCCAAAATCAGCGGGAATAAAATAGCATGTTTAGAATTTTTATACATATATCTGATCGGCTAATATCCGCCTCTGCCGCAATAGGCATACCAATCCACGCCATGCGAGAAGCCAAACCTCAGCCCGTATGATTTTATTTATTTCTGAATGTGTATGAGAAACCGATCTTGAGCTCCGACTGAATCTTCACATCCACGTTCTCAGCCTTGTTGTATACCATCTGGCAGTAGAATGTGGTAGTGAAATACTTAGCCACTCTCAAGCTCAACGTATTACGCCAATCCACCGTTGGATGCAAGTTGACAAAACGAGGTACCGCAGCTGGCTTATTCTCAGCCACACTACCTGCCGCCTGCCATGCTGCCAAGTCTCGCTCATATTGCTTATAAGCCTTGATCTTAGAGTGGCGCATCACGTTGGTGATCCAACCGCAATAGGTGTTAAGGTTGGTATTATATGTAATCCAACTAGTCTTACCCCATGCTCGATTAAACGACATCTGCACACTCGAACCTCCTGAGAACACAGCGTGCTTATTAATATCTACACCGAAATAGGTTGTCGCGCCTCGCTTCTCGTAAAGCTCCTTGATCTTGTCGTTGAATACCAATGTACCATCAGTAGAGAGTGGGTTCATTGAGATATTAATCGGGAACTTAGGGTTGCTCGTATTGTTAAAAGTCAAACCGACAGAGATATTAAGTGTACCAGGAGCCATAAACGAAGTGGTAAGATCTTCGGGAGTCTGCTTGGTACGACCTGCATAAGAGTTGGTTAGCTGGCTGGTCAAACGAGTTGTTGCAGTGTAAGACCACTTCTTATTAATCGAACGTCCAGGGCGCACCTGCACGAAGAAGTTATCGACATTCTTAAACCACACACCCTTGTGCGAGCCATCCTCACGATCGACCTTCACGCGGTTATATCCGTAACGGAACTGCGCTACGGTATTGACATTAAATTTATCCTTGGCATAGGTGTGATTAAAATCGAACTGACCCGACACCGCAATGGCGTTATCACCACCCCACGCCTCGTTATAGCTATTCATCGTACCTTGAATATACCATGTCATCGTGAGTGTGTTACGCTGCTTGCGAAGATTCTGACGCTCCAGACGAGCCTTCGCGGCACTGTAATAATCAGCCTTGACGCTGATATTCTTCATCTTATCTTCGAACTTCACATCCTCTTGCTTAACTTTAGTCTTATCCTCAACGGTAAACTGAGCCCATGCCTGCGAAGAACCGAGCGCCACAGCCGCTATCAATAAAAATAAAAAACGTTTCATAATCAACGAGTATTAAATTTGCACTTAGTTCAATTGTACTATACAAGAGCAAAGTTAAGAAATTTTAAGAAAAATTACTAAATTTGTGACACATATATATCAACAATTTTGACTTATGAAATATTTTGGCGCACACGTTAGTGCTTCGGGCGGCGTGGAGAACGCTCCTCGCAACGCATTCGAGATAGGAGCTACGGCTTTCGCTCTCTTTACCAAGAATCAACGTCAATGGGCAGCACCCCCACTGAGCGCGGCTCAAATTGCAGCGTTTCGTGAAGCCTGCGAGAAATATGGCTACGAGGCAAAGCAGATTTTGCCCCACGACAGCTATCTGATCAACCTCGGCCACCCCGAAGAGGAGGGTTTGCAGAAATCGCGTGACTCATTCTTTCACGAGATGTCACGTTGCGAGGCTTTGGGATTGGATCGTCTGAATTTTCACCCTGGTAGCCACCTAAAAAAGATCTCCGAGCAGGAGAGTCTCGATCGAAT
>CAYTGT010000044.1:0-9851 GCA_964437405.1 uncultured Alistipes sp. | reverse complement strand
GCTGCCAACGGACGCTGACCAGCAAATACCGATACTATATCTTTACGCGTAGGCGCAGGATTCATGTAGAGCGAAGCGGTAGAGAGGATAAAATCAATCTCCTCATCCAATGGTTTAGGCTCGCTTTCAGCCACAGGGCGCTGGATATCGGTAGTACCCACGACAACCTTATCATGCCATGGCACAGCAAACAACACGCGACCATCCGAGGTCTTTGGCACCATGATAGCATAGTCGCTCTGCAAGAATTTCATATCCAACACGATATGAACACCCTGACTCGGAACAACCATCTTAGGCATATTAGGCTCATCCATCTGCATCACCTCATCAACAAAGATACCTGCGGCATTGATCACAGCCTTAGCTCGAACGGTATACTCCTTACCGCTAATCAAGTCACGCACCTGAACTCCGCACGCCTTGCCATCCTTATCGTGCAACACCTTCTTGACAGCAGTATAGTTAGCAACCACAGCGCCCTGCTCCGAGGCTGTCTGAGCAAGGTTTACAGCCATACGAGAATCATCGAACTGACCATCGTGGTAGACCACGCCACCCTTAAGGCCCTTTACAGCAGACGTTGGCAGATATTTCAAAACCTTCTTAGCCGAAATAAAGCGAGAACGACCATAACCGAAACCAAACGAAAGCAGATCATAAAAAGCCAATCCGCAAAAGTAGAGGAAATTGTCCCAATAGCTATAGTTAGAGATCACAAAAGCCTGATCCTTAACCAAGTGAGGAGCATTTTGCTTCATCAAACCACGCTCATGCAACGCCTCACGCACCAGATCAACCTCCAACTTCTGGAGATAACGCACGCCACCATGCACAAGCTTAGTCGAACGGCTTGAGGTACACTTTGCGAAGTCCTCGCGCTCGAAAATCGCCACCTCATAACCTCTCGATGCGGCATCTACCGCGCAACCCAAACCTGTTGCACCACCGCCAATTACCACTACGTCCCAGATTTTGTCACTCTCATCGAGACGTGAAAGAATTTTGTTTCTATCCATTGCTGTAAAAAAATTATTGTCGTTTTTCTCGCTGTTTTACCTTCCGAAAGCACTATATCTTTCAAAACGAAACAAAAGTAGTGTTATTTCAAAACTCCACCAAATATTTTATAATATTTTTGCGTCTCCGAGCCATTTTTCCTCATTTTTTTGCCATTTAGTTCAAAATTACTACCTTTACGGCTGAGAAAAACCTATAAAATGCCACTTTTGCAATGACAATCAGCCAGCGACACGAATTTATACTTAAAGAGCTCAACGCCAAAGGACAACTGAGCGTAACGGAGCTTTCAACTATGCTCAACGTTTCGGAGGTTACGATTCGCAAGGATCTCACTATCCTCGAAAGCGAGAGCAAACTCTATCGCGCACATGGCAAGGCCATCAAGATGAGTCCATACATTAGCGATCGAGATGTCAACGTCAAGGAGCATCAAAACCCAGCAGAGAAGATCGCCATTGCCAAAGCGGCGGTAAAACTAATCGAGCCCAACGACTCGATCATAATCGCTTCGGGAACAACCGTACAATACTTCGCTCGCGAAGTGAAGGTCGAGCAAGGGCGTTTGACGGTCATCACATCGGCACTCAACGTGGCCTCGGTACTCTCGAAACAGAGCACCATAGAGGTGATCCAGCTCGGAGGCATCATCCGTGGCAGTTCACTCTCGGCTGTGGGATGCGATGCTGAACGAATGTTGGAGAACTTTACAGGTAGCAAACTCTTCATCGGAGTAGATGGAATTGATCCTGAGCACGGTCTCTCGACAACCAATCTGTTAGAGGCCAACCTCAACCGCGCAATGATCAACTCGGCACAAAAGACTATCGTATTGTGCGACAGCTCGAAATTCGACAGACGAGGTTTCAGCCGCATCTGCTCGATAGATGAAATTGATCAGATCATCACCGACTCTGGCATCTCACCCCACACGTTCTCATCGCTTCAGGGGCGTGGCATCGAGGTGACGATTGTCGAGCCATAATAATTTTCTTTTGCAAATATCGCCGCAAAGAGTCTTTCATTCGGGAGTTTTTTATATCTTTGCCGAAGATTATGAGTGAATTTATAGTATCAGCACGCAAATATCGCCCTGCGACATTCTCATCGGTTGTGGGACAGCAGAGCATCACCTCTACGCTCAAAAATGCTATTGAGCGCGGACAGTTGGCGCACGCTTACCTATTCTGCGGTCCCCGCGGAGTGGGTAAAACCACTTGCGCCCGCATCTTTGCCAAAGCTATAAATTGCATGAACCCCAACGGAGCAGAAGCCTGCAACGAGTGTGAGTCATGCCGCGCCTTCAACGAAGGCCGTTCGCTCAACATCCATGAGTTGGATGCCGCATCGAACAACTCGGTTGACGACATCAGAGCTCTGATTGAGCAGGTGCGTATCATGCCACAGATCGGCAAGTATTCGCTCTTTATCATTGATGAGGTTCACATGCTCTCGCAACAAGCCTTCAACGCATTCCTCAAGACGTTGGAAGAGCCACCTAAGCATGCTATTTTCATCTTGGCCACCACCGAGAAACATAAGATTATCCCTACTATCCTTTCGCGTTGTCAAGTCTATGACTTCAACCGAATCAGAGTAGAGGACTCTGTAAATTATCTGAAGCAGATTGCTCAGGCCGAGGGGGTGAAGTATGATGAGGAGTCGTTGAACTTGATCGCTCAGAAGGCCGATGGAGGTATGCGCGATGCGCTTTCAATGTTCGATAAGGCCGTTTCGTTCTGCAACTCAGAACTGCAATATAAGCAGGTGGCGCAGACGCTCAACGTGCTCGACTACGACACATTCTTCCAAATGACCGACCTGCTACTCGGCGGAGATTATGTCGAGGCATTATTGCAGTTTGATCAGGTGTTGGCCAAAGGATTCTCGGCTCAGACCTTTATGAGCGGATTGAACCAACACATGCGAGATATATTGTTGGCCAAAGGTCCAGCCATCTCACTCATCGAGCTGACGGGGGCGTTGATGGATCGCTACCGCAAACAAGCTGAGAGGTGCGAAACAAATTTCCTCTTCGGTGCGATATCCATATTGACCGATGCTGACGGCAAGATCAAGCAATCATCGAATCAGAGATTGCTCGTAGAACTGGGACTGATGAAAATTGCAAGTCTCGGCAAAAAAAAAAATAACGACTCAGATATAGAGTTTTTGGAGGAGTATCTACTCCCCGAACTCCCTGCGCAGATTACACCTGCTGGCTCGGCCACGCCACTACCCAATCCAAAGGTAGCAACGTCAGATGCAAGCAACACTGCAACACAAACGGCAACGGCGACACCTACGGCAAGTCCGACAGAGCCTGCTCCACAAGTGACGGGGTCAAATGCAAGTCCGACTGCGGAGAGTCGTATCAGCACCTCAGAGCCCAAGCCAATTAGCGGCAGTCAAAAGCAGCCAACAGAAGCTACACACACATCACACTCTTCGCTTGCAGGACTCTCGATTTCATCATTAATGAGCGCCCCAACAAGGGTAGCAGAGTCGAGCGAACAGAAGGTTGAGCATAAAGACACGCCGACCTATGACGAGAGGTGCGCAGAGAAGATCTCCATCAATCGCAAAGAGGTGATTAACTCGATTTTGGAGGAGCGCCCACGTTTTGTCACTGCTTTCGAGGCGATGAAGGTCGAAGGACACACCATCACGGTGGAGGTGCCGACAAATGCTCTTTTTGAGGAGATCATGCGCTCGAAGACCGAGATTTTGCTCTCGATAGCGCGCACAGCCAAAATCGAAGGCATGATTGAGCTGAACGTAGTGGTAAACGAACAAATAAAAGCCTCACGACCTATAAAGTTGGAGGACAGAATACAATATATGACCCAGAAGAGTCCGCTGATTCTCAAACTCAAGCAGGAGCTCGACATGGAGTACGAATAGACGATTAACAAAAAACGATAATAACATGGCAACTAAAAATTTTGTTGAAGAGTTGGAGTGGCGCGGCATGATCCACACAATCATGCCTGGCGCAAAGGAGCAACTCGAAAAGGAGATGACAACAGCCTATTTGGGTATTGACCCTACGGCAGATTCATTGCATATCGGACACTTGGTGGGTGTTATGATTTTGAAGCACTTTCAGATGTGTGGCCACCGCCCTATCGCACTTGTAGGCGGTGCAACAGGTATGATTGGCGACCCAAGCGGTAAGTCTCAGGAGCGCAATCTTTTGGATGAGGCTACACTCCGCCACAATCAGGAGGCCATCAAGCGTCAGCTCGCGAAGCTCATCGACTTCGAGTCAGACGCCGAGAACAAGGCTCTCTTGGTCAACAACTACGATTGGATGAAGGAGTTTTCATTCCTCGACTTCGCACGTGACATCGGTAAGTGTATCACAGTTAACTACATGATGGCTAAGGATTCTGTAAAGAAGCGCTTTAGCGGCGAGGGCGAGGGTATGTCATTCACTGAGTTTACATACCAGCTTTTGCAGGGTTACGACTTCTTGCACCTCTACCAGACTCTGAATTGCAAGGTGCAGTTGGGTGGCGCTGACCAGTGGGGTAACATCACCACAGGAACTGAGCTTATCCGCCGCAAGTTGGGTTCTGAGAATGAGGCTTTCGCCATCACCTGCCCACTTATCACTAAGGCCGATGGTACTAAGTTCGGTAAGACCGAGAGCGGTAACGTATGGCTCGACCCTCGTTACACTTCACCATATAAGTTCTACCAGTTCTGGCTTAATGTGAGTGATGACGATGCAAAGCGCTACATCAAGATCTTCACATTGCTCGATCGTGAAACTATCGAGTCACTCATTGCACGCCATGACGAGGCTCCTCACATGCGTGAGTTGCAGAAGACTTTGGCTAAGGAGATCACAACCATGATCCACTCTGCCGAGGAGTACGAGAAGGCTGTCGAGGCTTCACAGATCCTCTTCGGTGGTGCCACATCGGAGGCATTGCACAAGTTGGACGAGCAGACTCTCTTGCAGGTATTCGAGGGTGTACCTCAGTTCACAATCAAGAAGGAGCAGCTTGGTTGTTCGTTTGTAGATTTGGCTACTGACTTGACCAAGGTTTTCCCTTCAAAGGGTGAGTGCCGCAAGATGGTACAGGGTGGTGGCGTATCTCTCAACAAGGAGAAGGTTACGGACCCTATGCGTGAGGTGACAGAGCAGGATCTTATCGCAGGCAAGTATATGATTGCTCAGCGTGGTAAGAAGAACTACTACTTGATCATCGTAGAATAATCATCGCGCTATGCTCTACACGATTAAGCTGCAAGGAATGGAGTTCCGTGCCTACCACGGCTGTTACGATTTGGAACAGAGGGTGGGCAACCGCTTCAGAGTGGATCTTACGATCACAACAGAGCTCGGCTCGGTCGCCGAAAAGGATGATGTGAGCGAGGCGGTGAACTACTTTGAGGTATATCAACGAGTAAGCGAAGTGATGGACATCAAGCAACGCACGATAGAGGCCGCTGCGATGAATATCATCCGCGCAACACGTGAGATGTACCCACAGATTGCAGAGGTGGAGTGTCGAGTAGCGAAACTCGCACCACCACTCGGCGGCAAGGTCGCCGAAGCCAGCGTAACGCTGAAGGGGTAAGAGCGAGAGAGCGCAAATAATAAGGAGCCGTCCAATAACATTTGGACGGCTCCTTATTTAATACACAACTCAAAAATTACTTCAAGAACGAATATATACTCTTATCCTCTCCCGCAAAGTCAAGTCTCATCTGCATCTTATTATTCATTAGTCGCAACTCCACCTCATCAAAAGTAGACGCTATCATCTGAACAAAAATAGCACGCTCCACACTCTGCAGACTATTTTCGCCTTTCGATACCGACTGTAACATATTGGTCTCGTTGAAACTCTTTACGTCCAAACTCAAATATGCATACACGTCTTTGATATTTACCGTTTTGGGTTTATTCGCATACTTCAAATCGGCAACATCGCGGAGAGTAGAAATCGCTGCTACGCCATTTAAATAACCCATATAGAGTGTCATATCACCCATTTTACCGACATAGCCTTTGCCATACTGAGTCCAATCGCAATCTGTTTTCCTACGGATAGTAGTCAACAATGCATCATCTTTCGATTGACAAAGAATTGTAAACTGCGACTTCTCCTCACCCTGCACAACCACAGCAACATCGCCATCAATCTGACCGAGAATTGACTCAATAACCTGCGTCATCTCATCATCGGCCTGATTATCGAGCATACTCTCCAACTGTTTGTGCAGAGAAAAATCACTATCTGAACTCTTGCCAACCATAACATAGGCGATCGCCGATTCTGGGATATACTTTAACAATTTACCCGATAGAGGTTGTGCCATAGCTTCGATCTGAGCCAAATACTCCTTCGCTTCATTCGTAAGAGCCAAAGCCTCGACCTCAACATCACTCACGTTATCACGAGTCTTAACACTCATCACAATGCCCACACCCTCTTTTGGCAACATCGACATCTCTTCATTCAAAGCCTCACCTATATTAGCAGAAGATGCCGCACGCAATTCCCCTTCGCGCATGCTCAGCTCCTTTCCCAACTCCGTAGTGAGGAATCCTTTGCCCGATGGAGCAAACATTGAGGCAAAGTATTCAACATCCTTTCCATCCACGCCTGCAATCAGCAACAACACATTTTTATCACAAAGCAGATAAAAATCATCGTTGTAGCAACCCGACACATCGCCACGTTTGTAGTGAAGCAATGACTTTTCCCGCTCTGTTTGAGATTTCAGGTACCTCTTTACTGCTGCCGCATCGGATAGCTCTAACACAGCGATCAAGGGCCCATGATCCTTAGTACTAAAGAGTGCGATATCCCTGCTCCAATTGACACCTTTGCTACAATCTTCGTCCATTGAGCTGACAATGTTGGTCATGATGGGCGAGACTTGCGAACAGAGCATCGAAACGAGTTCCACGCGCGAATAATCACTCAGATCAGCTATTTGATCCAGATCTGCCAAGATAACCGTTTCGGCCGAGCAAGGAATATATTTTAAAATTGATTGTGGTGGATTAACTGCTCCGATTGAGAGCATTACAGATAATAGCATAATAGCTGAAAGGAGATAAAATTTCTTCATGGTTGTAATAGTTTATAATTTGTAAAAGTTGATATATCGGCATAAAATTAAAAAAATTATCGGCGAAATACAAATTTCGCCCCATATTTACGATCAAAAACACAATCTACGAAACATCGAAGCGTTTTTTCGTTATCTTTGCAACATTGTTATTTATAAGAAATAGGTTTTATGGCAGAACAAAGAGCCTCGTTCGGAGGAAAGATAAGCGCGATCCTTGTTGCCGCAGGATCGGCCATCGGTTTGGGTAGCATCTGGCGTTTCCCATATATGGCAGGTGAACATGGCGGTGCAGCATTTTTGTTGGTATATCTGTTATGTGTGTTTGTGGTGGGTATCCCCGTCATGCTCGCTGAGTTTGCAGTAGGCCGTGCCACCAAACAAAATGCAGTAGGTGGTTTCCGTTCGCTCTCACGCCCTTGGCGTTGGTTGGGTTACAACGGAGTGATTGGTGCATTGTTCATCTCTGGTTACTATTATGTGGTGGCTGGTTGGTCGTTGGAGTATTTGGTAACTTCATTCACAGGACTATACTCCTCGACAGCGAGTTTCTCGGAACAGTTCACCTCATTCCAGCTCTCGCCACGAGAGGCTATCTACACAGTGATATTTATTCTACTCACCCATCTGATCATCATACGCGGAGTCGAAAAGGGAATCGAGAAGGCATCGAAGGTGATGATGCCTGCGCTATTCATTATCCTAATCGTCATGGCCATCAGAGTGGCATTTATGCCAGGGGCAGCTGAGGGTTATCGCTTCTTCCTTGAGCCTAATTTCAAGGAGGCATTCTCGGCCGACACCATCTTCACAGCCATCGGTCAAGCATTCTTCTCGCTTTCGGTGGGTATGGGTTGTATGGTGACATACGCGTCATATTTCAAGTCAAACAACAACCTGACAGGCACTTCATTCAGCGTGGCATTGCTCACCTTGTTAGTAGCTGTTTTGGCGGGTCTTGTGATCTTCCCAGCTGTATTCAGCGCTGGTTTGGAACCAACAGAGGGTGCATCGTTGATCTTCATCACTTTGCCTGAGATCTTCAAGGATATGCCTTTAGCGCAGCTCTGGTCGGGTATATTCTTCATCCTGCTGATCTTGGCTTCGCTCACCTCGACAATCTCGTTCCATGAGGTGCTGACCGCATACTTCGCCGAGGAGCACAAACTCTCTCGCAAGAATGCTACACGCCTCACCTCAGGACTTTCGGTTGCACTTTGTATGTTGACTCTCTTCTGGACTTTCGACATCGACTTTGCGGGATTGCACCTTGAGCAGATATCATTCTTCGATATATTTGACTATACCACAGCCAATATTTTGATGCCATTGGGCGGATTATTCACATGTATCTTTGTGGCTTGGTGGATGAAAAAGGATTTCTTGATGGGCGAGATGACCAACTACGGTTCACTCAAGGGGCGAGCCTTCCCATTGTTATATTTCACACTGAGATATATCACCCCACTTCTGATCATCTACATCTTTATCAAGAATTTAGGAGTGATCTAAGA
The DNA here is from genome assembly GCA_964437405.1 of uncultured Alistipes sp. Taxonomy (GTDB): domain Bacteria; phylum Bacteroidota; class Bacteroidia; order Bacteroidales; family Rikenellaceae; genus Alistipes. The sequence continues at coordinate 1,221 of CAYTGT010000044.1, read as the reverse complement.
CAACGAGAACATTGTCAAAAGAAAAAACGTGTTCAGCCAAAGCGGTTGAACACGTTTTTTAGATGTATATTGCTCACAAACTACTCTTTCGCAGCCAAAGGTGATGGAGTTGTATAGACACGTGCAGCCAACTCCTTGTCGATCATGTAAAGGCCATAGTTGTTGCCCTCGACCATACGCAACTGGTCAATGATGTCGCGTGCGCTCTCCTCCTCCTCGACCTGCTCGTCAACAAACCATACAAGACGATTGGCAGTAGCCACATCCTTCTCCTCGGCAGCAATAGCGCAGAGATTGTGAATCAACGAAGTGACCTTTTGTTCATGAGTCAAAGTCTGCTCATACATCGCTTTAGCCGAATCCCACTTTGTATCTACGGCATCAATCGGAGCCAACTCTACGCGAGCGCCCTGAGAGTGCATATAGTTAATAAAGATCTGGGCATGATCCTGCTCCTCCTTAAATTGGATGGCAAACCAATTCGATACACCCTTCAAACCCTTGTCGGCAGCATCCATCGACATCGAAAGATATAAATATGCCGACCACAACTCGGCATTGATCTGTGCGTTAATCGCATCCTGCATTCTCTTGCTAATCATAGTTTTATTGTTTTATGAATTCTTATTAAATTTCTTCTATCGCAAATATAATACCCTGCGGGGGTTGATGCAACACTTTTTTATCATAAATTTCAATTTCGCGATAAGTAAAACTTATAGACAATAGGCCATCTAAGACATTAATTATAATCGCCCAAACTATTGTTTTTATTTCATAAAATTCTTACTTTTGCATGAATTACGGCATATAGGTATAATGAAAGCAGAAAATAATTGTATAAACAACATAATAAACACTTTAGCTATGGCTGATTTCATCTATCAGGAACCCTATCCTATTGAGAAGGATACCACAGAGTATGAGCTTCTCACCACAGATTATGTGAAGGTCGTTGAGTGCGATGGCCGTAAAATTTTGAAGGTTGACCCAAAGGGCTTGGAGTTGCTCTCTAAGCGTGCTTACAGCGATGTATCATTCTACCTTCGTCCATCTCACCTTCAGAAGTTGGCTAACATCTTGGAGGATCCAGAGGCTTCAGACAACGATAAGTTCGTTGCCTACACTATGCTTCTGAATCAGGCTACTGCAGCCGAGGGCGAGTTGCCCACTTGTCAGGATACAGGTACTGCGATCTGCATCGGCCATAAGGGTGAGGAT
>CAYTGT010000043.1:0-9862 GCA_964437405.1 uncultured Alistipes sp. | reverse complement strand
GATTACGCACCTTCTCGGCATAATACCACCAATCCCATGACTCGAATTTAGCATCAGAGCCTACATCTTGCTTTAGAAGGCGCTCCATACGCTCCAACTCTTGCTTTGCCTTCTCGTTAGCGGCCTGATAGATACCCTCCAAAAGTTCATAGGCTGCTTCTGGTGAGCCCGCCATCTGATCGGACGTAACGTAGTGGGCGTATGAGTCATAACCAAGCAACTTCGCTTTCTCATATCGCAGAGCAGCCATCTCGGCAACGATCGACTTATTATCGTTCTCATTGTCATTATCGCCGCGCTTGAGGTATGCTTTATAGATCTGCTCTCTCACGCCTCGATCCTCAGCATAGGTCAGCAAAGGCAACATACTTGGTTTATGTAGCGTAAAGAGAAATTTATCTCCTTTGCCTGCCGCCTTTGCCTGCTCTCGGGCAGAATCCAACACCGAAGCAGGGACACCCTTAACCTGCTTGTCATTCAACACAAGTTGGAAAGCATTGGTCTCGGCCAACACATTGCGGCCAAACTGCACGTCAAGAGTTGAAAGTTGCTCGTTTATCTGCTTGAGTTTTAATTTATCCTGCTCGGAAAGCAACGCACCCGAACGCACAAAGCTATCATATATTTTCTTGGTCAATCGCTTCTGCTGCTCATCCAAACCCGATGCATCACGCTTATCGTAGACCTTTTTGATTCGTGCAAAGAGTTTATCGTTCATCAAGATAGCATCATCGTGAGCAGCCAAACGAGGCATCATATCAGACGAAAGATCCTGCATCTGCTCGTTGGTCACCGCAGCCTCCAACATACCAAAGACAAGGCTTACACGATAGAGCATCTTACCCGAATTATCAAACGCCAAAATCGTATTCTCGAAGGTAGGCTCTTCTTTATTTTCTACAATAGCTGCGATCTGCTCGTTATGCAACGACATACCCTGCTCAAAGGCGGGTTTATAGTGTTCGAAACGTATTCTATCGAATGGCGGCGCACCGTAAGGTGTATCCCACTTCTGCTCAAAAAATGGGTTGTCAGCCGTAGAAGCTGATCTATTGCATGAATTAAGTGACATAATTAACATCGCAAATGCGAATAAATATAAAAAGCGTTTCATTACTTAACTTATAATTAATATCTTTGCAAAGATAATATTTAACAAAACGTTATGCAACTATTTTACGCACCTAATATCACTCTGCCGCTCTATACCCTCGAAGAGGAGGAGTCGAAACATTGCGTCAGAGTATTGCGATTAAAGCAAGGCGACACACTCCATCTGACCGATGGTAGGGGCAATCTTTATCTTTGTCGAATTGTCGACCCTCACCAAAAGCATTGCACCATTGAGGTGATTGAGACTCACGCCGAGTTTGAGAAGATGCCATATTCGCTCACAATGGCTGTGGCTCCAACAAAAAATATTGACCGTTATGAGTGGTTTTTGGAAAAGGCCACAGAGGTGGGTGTCGAGCGTTTTATCCCCATTGAGTGTGACCACAGCGAACGCCGCACGATCAAGCATGAGCGCGAGATGAAGGTGATCACTTCGGCCGTCAAACAGTCACTCAAGGCTTATCATCCTGAGTTGGATGAGATGACCCCTGTAAAGCAAGTGATAGCAATGCCGTTCGAGGGGCAGAAATTCATTGCTCATTGTAACTCTGAGATTTCAGAGAGGAGATACATGCCAGCAATTATTAAAAAAAATGAAAATATTTTAATTTTAATTGGCCCTGAAGGTGATTTTTCGCCCGAAGAGATTAATTTTGCACTCGCAAACGGATTCCAACCCATATCTTTGGGACACCAACGTCTGCGTACCGAGACTGCGGCGGTAGTGGCTACAGTCATGGTTTCGACAGCGAACGGCGAATTATAGAATCCTACTTTATATCACCCCGCAGTCGGCTCTGCTGAAAATCTACATCAGGAGGCAACAACGCATGAGGTGATTTTGTTCGATAACTTAGATTTGGTTAAAAACACTAAAAACAACTATGTTTTATCTCTATCTGCTCCCAGCTCTTGCATTGCTGGTCGCTGTCATATTTTTAAGCCCCGTACGCAGTAAAGTGTGGGTGGCGCTGACAGCTACCATAATGTCGGCATTGGCGGTCTGCGTGCCATCCATTGGGGTATTGCTCTCTGCAAAGAGTCTGGTAATAATGAATTTTACAAGCCCTGCATTTGGCGAAGAGTCGCTTTTAATCGACCCTTTATCAGCACTATTCCTGCTTATAATAGGGATTGCAGGCATCGCCACGATACTCTACTCGAAGGGGTATTTGGCACAATATCTGGGTAAAAAATCTTCGGCTCACATCTCTTTACACTACTCATCATTGGTGATCATGATTCTCTCTATGATGTTGGTAGTGATGTCAAGCGGAGGCTTTTCATTCCTCTTTGCTTGGGAGTTGATGACCATCGCATCGTTCCTCTTGATTTTGTTCGATGCACAGCGTCAAGAGGTGTTGCGTGCAGCGGTGGCATATCTGATTATGATGCACATCGGATTTATACTCCTTGTGGCGGGTTTTGTCGGGATAAACTCTGTGACGGGATCGGGAGCTTTTGCCGATTTGGCGATATGTTTCTCGGCGGGAAAGACCATCCCTTTGTTTATTCTTTTCCTTTTGGGATTTGGTATGAAAGCGGGTCTGTTCCCTATGCACGTATGGCTTCCTGAGGCTCACCCAGCTGCCCCTTCACACGTGTCGGCAATCATGTCGGGTGTGATGATCAAGACTGGAGTTTATGGAATTATGCGTGTGGTGTGGTATGTTGCCGATAGCGCAGAGCTGCATACGGTCGGTACAATTATACTTGCTGTAGGAGTCATCACAGGTCTTTGGGGTGTGATCTTGGCAGCAGTACAGAACGATGCTAAGAGGCTTTTGGCATATTCAAGTATCGAGAACATTGGAGTGATTTTCATCGGTTTGGGAATTGCCACTTTGGGACAGGCTGCGGGGAATCATCTTGTAGCAACCATTGCCCTCTGTGGAGCACTGCTTCATACGGTGAACCACTCGTTGTTCAAGTCATTACTATTCTTCGGCGCAGGCAATCTCTACTCTGAGATGCACACTACGTTACTCGACCGATTCGGCGGCGTGGCTAAACACATGCCCGTTACAGCAATTTTGTTCTTCATCGCAACCATAGCTATCTGCGCCCTTCCTCCGCTCAACGGTTTTATCGGAGAGTTCTTGATCTATTTGGGAATGTTGGACAGCGTCAGAGATAATGTCAACACGATATATGCCGCAGGTGGTCTTATCTCATTGGCGTTAATTGGCGGTATCGCAGTTTTGGCTTTCAGCAAACTTTATAGCACAATCTTCCTCGGCTCGCCTCGACATCACCATGTGGCTGAATCAAAGGAGGTTGATAATACGAGAATCGCGGCTATGGCGATCCCCGTTGTAGGGATCGTTTTGATCGGTATGTTCCCACAATTCGCAATCAAAATTGTGGAGCGCGTGGCGTTGCAGTTTACGCCCTACACCGAGCCTGTTGTCAGCCAATATCTCTCGCCCACATTGACTAAATTGTCGCTTACGGTGTGGTTGTTAATCATCATTGTTGCACTGCTCTACATCATCAAGAGCCGAGTTCAACGCTCACGCACGGTGACCGAAGGCCCAACTTGGGGTTGTGGTTTCACATCACCTAACATCCGCATGCAGTATACAGGAGAGTCGTTTGCTGAAGGATTGGAGTCAATCGCCACAACACTCACCCAGAACACCATCGAAGGCCGCTCGGTGGGTAAGAGCGAGATTTTCCCAACGACACACAACTACAACATTCGCCACAAGGATAAGATCGACCGTCTGTTTGCCGAGTGGTGGATGGAGCTATTACATATCATCAACAAGCGTGTGATGAGTTTGCGTACGGGTAAGATCAACATCTACATCGCATACGCCTTGATCTTCCTCGTGGTTATTTTTGTACTTTCACTCCTAAATCTGATATAGTTATGGCCATAGCACTTAATACATTACTTGTGATTCTGACGGCACTCGCTATACCAGGAGTGATAAACCGTATACGCGCCGTGTTGGCAGGACGTAAGGGAATGCCCTTTACTCAGCACCTAAGAAACGTAAATCTCTTATTGCGCAAAGGCACAGTCTATTCGACAACCACAACAGCACTCTTTAAAATTGCCCCTACGGTATATCTCGGAGCTGCGTTGGTTGCCATGTTGTTTATCCCTGTGGCTGATCTCTATCCGCTGATCTCGTTCGAGGGCGATGTGATCTGCTTTGCTTACACTTTGGCTTTGGCTCGCATCATTATCATATTTGCAGCGATGGATACGGGCTCTTCGTTCGAGGGTATGGGTGCAGCACGCGAGGCTTTATATGGTGCGCTGATTGAACCTGCACTGATGATTGGCTTTGCTACGCTCGCGCTATTCTGCGGCTACACATCGTTTGCCGAAATTTTCGAGCATGAGCAGTCGTTTGATCTGCACCTGACGATAGTGATGTTGCTGACAGCATTTCTCTTTGTGCAGATTACATTCGTGGAGTCGGGACGAGTGCCTGTGGATGATCCTCGCACGCATTTGGAGCTGACGATGATCCACGAGGTGATGTGCTTAGACTATTGCGGTATTGACATGGCGATGATTCATATTGCAAGCTGGATCAAGTGTGCTTGCTTCTCGATGATTGCCGCTAACGCGATATCGGCAATCAGTTGCTTCCATTGGTGGTTCACAACTCCGCTCGCGATACTGCTGACGGGACTCTCTGTCGGAATCGTGGAGTCGACTCAGGGACGCAACAAACTTGTGCGAAACACGACATTCATAGTAACAATCTCGGCCTTAGCCGCACTGATATTCTTCATAGGATATCTGCTTAAATTGGATATTAATATACAATAGCCCATGCTGCTCTCATTAATCATATTATACATCATATCGCTCATCTACATCTCGATCGTTGAGCGATTCCGCAACTACGCCTCGATTATTGCCTTTCAAGGGTGGATTTTGCTGGGTATCGCGTTGTTGCGTCTGCACTCGTTGGATTGGGTCGAGCTGTCGTTTATCGTAACCGAGACGCTGATTTTCAAGGCATTGATCGTACCTGCGATTCTGATACGTGTGATCAACAAGACCCGCATCAACAGAATCCGTACTTCGGGAACTTCGCAGTTCAACTCGCTCATGCTCTCGATAGTTGCACTGATTATCAGCGCCATCATGACATACTATATTGCCGACTCATCGATCAACATGATCTTCTTCGGAGTGGCGATCTATGCCATGCTGACAGGTTTGATCTTGATTGTATTGCGTTCGAGAATCTTCACCCACATGGTGGGATTCCTCATCATCGAAAACGGAGTGTTCCTCTTCTCGATGGCCATCGGTGTCGAGATGCCAATTTTGATCAATGCGGCCATTATGCTCGATATCTTGATGTCGGTATTGATGCTCGGAATGTTCATGACCAAAGTGGATGACAAGATACATACCGATGACAGCGATTCTCTAACTCATGTAAAGGACTAAGCTATGATATATATATTTTTCGCAATATGGCTGATTGTGGCCACCACCACATTCTTTGCCCGAAGCCGTAAGATGGTGCATACGTTATGTCTGCTCTATCTGATTTCACATGGAGTATTTATCGGTAAGTTATTTTTAGGCGGAGCATATCTCTCGACATCGGGAGAGTTTTTCACATTCGATCATATCGGCTCGTTGTTTTATGTATTGCTTTTTGTGGTAGCATGCTTTGTATTTATACACTCTGAGGAGTATCTGAAAGATGATAAAATTGTCAACTACCGCAACTATTTTGCGCTGTTGATGTTGCTCACGGCGGCAATTACGGGAGTCTATTTCGCAAACAATATCGCCGTGACGTGGATTCTGCTTGAGACCACAACACTTTGCGGTGCGGGTATTATCTACCACCGCCACTCAAAGGCTACGTTGGAGGCTACATGGAAGTATCTATTCGTATGTTCTACGGGTATCGCTATCGCATATCTCGGAATTTTGCTTCTGTGTGCAGCGGCTTCAAACAACTCGCTAAGTTACAGCGACCTGCAGCAACTCATTTTGAATGGCAATCCACTCTACCTGAAGGCGGCATTCTTGCTGATTCTAACGGGATATAGTTGTAAGATGGAGATCTTCCCGCTCTACACTATCGGTGTGGACGCCAACTTCGCAGCACCAGCACCAGCTTCGGCGATGATATCTACGGGATTGGTAAATGCTGGTTTCTTAGCAATATTCCGCATCTACAAACTCTTCTCCGGGACCGAAATCTTCCCCTGGGTGAAGAACGTGATGCTCATCATCGGACTCTTGAGTTTGGTAGTCGGTGCGCTCTTTATGCGCCGAACAAACAATTATAAGCGATTCCTTTCCTACTCTACGGTAGAGAATATGGGTATCGTGGCAATAGGCTTGGGAGTCGGCGGAATTGGTGTCTGGGCGGCTGTCTTCCATGTGATGTGCCACACGTTTATCAAGAGTAGCATGTTCTTGCAGATCGCTATCGTCAGACAGATCTACAACGGTTATCGTATCAACCGAATCGGAGATTATATCAACATCAATAAGGTCGGCGCCATAGGTTTGCTGCTCGGAATGATTGCGGTATTGGCCTTCCCGCCATCACCACTCTTTATATCAGAGGTGATGATTATGATGGAGGCTTTGACGCTGAGAGGCTGGTGGGTTGTGGCGATAATGGTCTTGTTGCTCTGCATCGTTATATTCACCATCTGCCACCGCATCATCAAGCTCTGCTACCAATCTAATCAAGATGAGTTGCACCTCTCAAATATCAATCGCCGATTGTCATATAGCGCGCTTTCACTCTTGATTGCAGCACTTGTAATCGGTTTTTGGCAACCAACCATTTTGAAGGAGCTAATAGATAAAATTGCAATGTTCTAAGCCATGATATACTACACAACAGATAACAGCGCCGAGGCCGTCAAGTTGAGCCTGATCCCTGAGGTGGATTACGCGGCATTGTATGAGGATCTGAAAGAGCGCCTAAAACAGGAGCAATACCACGTTGCTCACTACTTTGCACGCCCTGAGCAGGAGAAGTTGCGATTTTATATGATCCTGCTGGATGACGCTACACACCAGATCATGATAACATCGTTTGCGATGGAGTATTATGAGGATATAGCTCTGCCTTCGCTGACAGCACTGCATCCTCAGTTGCACCCATTTGAGCGAGAGATCACTGAGCTATATAATGTAGAGTTTGACTCTATGCCGTGGAACAAGCCTTTGCGCTTTGCCTTCAACCGCCGCAACCGCAACTCTACGATAGATAACCACCCATTCTACACCATCGAGGGAGAATCACTGCACGAAGTGAATGTTGGCCCGATCCACGCGGGTATCATCGAGCCTGGTGCATTCCGCTTTGTCTGCAACGGAGAGAGCGTACTGCATTTGGAGATTGCTCTCGGATACCAGCATCGAGGAGTAGAACACGAATTCTCGGCAACCGACAATCGTCTGCGTCAGATGTTACTTGCTGAGTCTATTGCGGGCGACAGCGCGGTTTCACATGGTGTGAGCTACGCTATGGCTATCGAGAAGCTATCTGGTAAGATGGCTGACGAGAATCTTTGGAGAGAGCGTGCCGTAGCATTGGAGTTGGAGCGTATGGCCATGCACATTGCCGACACGGGAGCGCTGTGTACCGATGTAGGTTATCAGCTTGGTCAAGTGGCTTGCGAGGCTCTGCGCACGATGACCATCAATACCACTCAGGCATGGTGTGGCAACCGTTTCGGCAAGGGGTTGATCCGTCCAAGCGGCAGCAACAAACCGCTTACCAAAGAAAAAGTTGAGATGATCCGCCAGAATGTGGCTGAGATCAAACGCCGATATGATGAGGTGCGCACCGACATCAAGACCTCGCCCACTCTACTATCGCGTTATGAGCAATGCGGAATTGTGCCTAAGCAGGAGATGCAACGCATAGGCGGAGTAGGTATGGCGGCACGTGCAAGCGGTGTGCGCAGAGATATACGTTCATCCCACCCATACGGAGTTTTCTGCGAAGAGATAAAGCATGAGAGCGTTATCAAGCGTCACGGCGATGTGATGGCGCGATTGATGATACGCTGTCGTGAGGTGTTGCAGTCGGCCGACTACATCGAGCAGCTGCTCGCAGGATTTACCGCAGGCTCTACGACTCGCCCTGACTACGACTCTAAGTTGGAGAGTGAAGCGCTATCAGTCGCTCTTTTGGAGGGTTGGCGTGGCGAAATATGCCATGTGGCTATCACCGATAAGCAGGGGCAGATCGAGACCTACAAGATCAAAGATCCGAGCCTGCACAATTGGTTGGGCTTGGCTATAGCCGTTAGAGGCGAGGGTATCTCAGATTTTCCAATCAACAACAAGAGTTTCAACCTCTCATACTGCGGACACGATTTATAACCGAAAAAGATTAGAAGATTATGATTCTGCCAAAAATAAAGGTTCTCAAAAGTCACGGTTGGCAATATATCCCCGACCTAAATAACGTAACTCTCACCGAGGAGTTTCGAGGTCGTGCAGAGTTGACCGCAACACAAGATATGTGTGATGTGGAAGCCGCTGCGAAGATATGTCCAACGAAGGCTATCACCACAGCGCCTTTTACACTCGATTTGGGTCGTTGCTTGTTCTGTGGCGAGTGTGCGTTACGCGCCCCAAAGAACATCCGATTTACCAACGACTATAAAATTGGCTCTACATCGCGTGAGGCACTTATCTTAACGCCAGAGAGTAAATCGGTCGATTTTCACAAAGAGAGTGTTCGTCCGCTGATTCCGCAACTCTTTGGACGTGCGCTGAAACTGCGCCAGGTGTCAGCGGCGGGAGATGCTTCGGTAGAGATGGAGCTTAATGCTACGGGTAATGTAAATTTTGACTTCGGGCGTTATGGCGTAGAGTTTGTAGCTTCACCTCGTCATGCCGATGGAGTGGTCATCACAGGCCCTATATCGAAGAGCATGGCCGAGCCGTTGGATATATGTTTTAATTCGATACCAGATCCTAAGATCGTCATTGTCTGCGGTTCGGAGGCTATATCGGGAGGATTGTACGCCCAGAGCAAAGCCATCGACCGCACGTTCCTCGATAAATACCCAGTAGACCTTTGGTTGCCTGGTGCGCCAACACACCCTATGACATTTATTGACGGAGTGATGAACCTCATCGGATTAAAACAACGATAAAAACCGAAATAGCATGGAGCAACTGCAACATATAATCGACTCAACAAACGACATTCTCTGGAGCTACATAATGATAGCTTCATTGATTGGTTGTGCCCTATACTTTACCATTCGTAGCCGATTTGCGCAGTTCACCATGCTCGGAGAGATGTTTCATCAGCTAACCAACTCGGCAGAACGACATAAGGAGGGTGACAAACACCACATCTCGCCATTTCAGGCATTTGCCGTATCGCTCGCGAGCCGAGTCGGAACGGGTAATTTAGCAGGTGTGGCAACGGCCATATCGGTCGGAGGCCCAGGTGCGGTCTTTTGGATGTGGGTGATCGCTTTGATTGGAGCAGCCAACGCCTTTGTGGAGAGTACGCTCGCACAACTCTATAAACGTCACGACAAAGATTCGTTCATCGGAGGCCCCGCATATTATATAATGTATGGTCTGAAGAACAAGCCAATGGCTATACTGATCAGCGTGCTGACAATCCTAACTTTCGGCTTTGCCTTCAACACGGTGCAGAGTAATACGATCTGCGATGCGGTGGAGAATGCCTTTGGCATAGGACACATGGAGTTTGGAATCGCCATTACGGTAGCTACGCTGCTGATTATCTTCGGCGGT
>CAYTGT010000042.1:0-9873 GCA_964437405.1 uncultured Alistipes sp. | reverse complement strand
GCATTGGGTGGAGCGGAGCGTTTCCACTCGGTAAAGAATGGTATAGAGGCTCTCTCTGAGGAGGTGAAATATATCGCCGTACACGATGCAGTAAGGCCGTTGGTTTCGAAGAAACTGATTATCAAACTGCGTTTGGAGGTCGAAAAACACGATGCTGTAATTCCCGCAGTGGCTCCTGCTGACTCTTATCGTGTGGTAGAGGGTGACAGTTCTGCGATTATTGATCGCTCGAAACTGAGAATGATACAGACTCCGCAGATCTTTAAGGCCGAGACTCTGCGCAAGGCATACGAACAACCGTTCTCGACAACATTTACCGATGATGCTTCGGTTGTGGAGGCCGCAGGAGGAGTCATCACGCTTTGTGAGGGGGAGAGAGAGAATATCAAGTTGACAACGCCTTCGGATATGTTATTTGCCGAAGCAATAATCTCAGCAGAGGATGAATCGGAGCTTTAATTTCCATACCGACCGCAGGACAAAAATCCTCACCACGTTGACCTTTACTATCTTTGTGGTGGGAGCTGTGTTGCTCTTTATGCTCTACAAAGGAGGATTTTTCTCAGCGTGGTTTATTTCGTTAGTTTTGGCTCTCTCGGCGCTGATGGTTCTCTCGATACCTCGCCGAATAGCTATATTTGAGGAGACATTGGAGATACAGTGTATTTCGGATACCACCGAAATTGATGTCCGCGAGATTGCTTCGATGAAAAAGGTCACCAAGAAGCAGATGCGTTGGATCGTGCCGCTATTTGCCTCTTCAGGATTTTTTGGATATTATGGAAAATTCTTCGATATCAAAGAGTTCGAGACGGTGACGATATATGCTTCGGAGTGGAATAACTTTGTAGAGATAACCGATATTTACGAAGGAAGAGTCTATGTTTCGTGCCGCGAAGCTGACAAACTAATCAAGGCGATTCACAAGGTTCAAGCGGAACTCGCCTCACAATCAAAAGAGTAGCACAAGCACTACCCCAACGCCACGTCCAACATCATCATCAGAGCAAAACCTACGGCCACTCCGATAGTAGCTATATTAGAATGGCTACCGCTCTGCGATTCGGGAATCAACTCCTCGACAACAACATAGATCATTGCGCCTGCCGAGAAGGCCAACAAGTATGGCAAAATAGGCTCAATATAGTCGATGAGTGCAATGGTAAGCAGTGCCGCAATAGGCTCCACAGCACCCGAACTTGCGCCATAAGCAAAGGCTTTCCAACGACTCTTGACCGATTGCTTGAGCGGCATCGAAACGATCGCACCTTCGGGGAAATTCTGAATCGCAATACCCAACGATAGAGCCATCGCTCCTGCCAATGTAATACCTGCACTTTGGGTCATCGCACCAGCCAAAACCACACCTACGGCCATACCTTCGGGGATATTATGTAGCGTAACGGCCATAACCAACATCGAAGAACGACCCATATTGGATTTCATACCCTCAGGTTCTTCAGAGTCAAGGTGAATGTGCGGAACAAGCGTATCGAACACCAACAGAGAGAACATACCAGCCAAAAATCCTACCACAGCAGGAACCCATCCTATGCCACCCTTCTCTGCCGTCATATCAATGGCAGGGATGAGCAATGACCACACCGAAGCAGCAATCATTACACCCGAAGCAAAGCCAAGCAACAACTTTTGAAGCCACGATGGGATCTCTCCTCGCAAGAAAAAGACCATCGCAGCACCCAAAGTCGTACCCGCAAAAGGCAACAACAGGCCGTATAGAACCTCTATTGGCATAACAATACTATTTTAAAGACTCTAAATAATCAACAAACACACCAAAATCGGAGTGCGAATCGACAAACTCATCGTAAGAGTGTTCGGTATCGCCCTCCTCTGGCACATCGGAAACCATCTTAACAACAACCACAGGCAAATCGAAGATCTCGGCAGCCTGACAAATAGCAGTAGCCTCCATATCGAACAAAGCTGACTCAACACCCAGGCGCTGCATAGCCTGAGAGATTATCTCGCCATCGACAAACGAGTCGCCCGTCAAAATCACAGCGTCATCGTGACCAAGCAACGGATGAGGATCGGTCAACTCTGGGACAAAATCGCCTGGGATACAGCAATCGTGATAGCGTGCCACACGCGGAGCAACAATATCACCTCGCTCACGACCCAAAGATGAAGCGGCATATCCGACAACAGCCACACGCGCAAAGTCGTTCTGCGAAATTGCCAATGCACTATTTGCCGCAGCCAAAGCCTTACCCACACCACAACGGACTACGGTGTAGTGGTTCTGAGTTGTGCGACCTTCAAGCGCCGCCGTCATATTATGATACTCGCGGCAGGTGGGGGTGATAACCAAATAGTTCATTACCAAGCGTAGTTATAGATTGAACCGATACCTGCCGCCTCAGCCTCCTGCTTTGTGTAGAGGCAACGCATATATTTCGCCATTGCAGCATTAGTCGAAGCAACGGCAAAGAGTCCAGGATTACCACACTGGACCTCATTCAAGCCAACGATATCATCCTTAGACTTCAGAGGGAAGGCCTCACGATAAACTCCAGCCAATGCTTCACGGATCTGCTCGGCAGTCACGTCATTCATTGTAGAGAGGTAGAAACCTGTCTTACAGCCCATAGGACAGAATGAGACTATTCGCTTGCCGATAACAGGGTCAAGGCGCAGATAGTATGCCATCAAGTGCTCAATGGTGTGAACCTCGCCAGAGCCAAGTGGCGCATGATCCATCGGAGCACAGAAGCGCATATCCCATGAATGTACAGCCAACTCATCGTTGATAGTATATACTGAACGAAGGTACAAGCCCTCCTTTAGTGTGATGTGGTCAACATCGAAAGATGAAACCACAGATTTTTTACTTTCCATAATATGACTTATTATATAATAAAAAGTTTTCTTTAATTTATCGAAAAAAAACGATCGGATCGCTTACTTCGCTGGCTCTGCCTCAGGAGCAGGTGCTGGCTCAGGTTTACGAGGTGACTTACGATCAAAGAATGGGTTTTTAGAAGCCGAGCTTAGTGGAATGGCAAACACACAATCCACGCCCTCGCCCAAGATCTGCAATCGCTTAGCCGCCCAACCTGCCGAGAACATCACGCGAGAGTCGAGACGAAGATCTGAGATTTTAGAACATGCCGCACCGATAGCGATACCGACATCGACACCATTCATCACACATGGCGTACACTGAGGTTTCTCGGCGCAACCCTTATATCCACAATAACCGCAATTCAGACCGCACTCAGAATCAGCAGTCTGGATACCGACAAGGATAACAGCTTGAGCCTGAAGTAAATTTGCTGCATCACGCAACAAAAACTTCATACCTGACTCGGCGCTCATCTGCAACATAGTCTCCGACACACGCTCAATATCTTCATCTGTAATCATGGCTATCTCGACCAAATCACGACCCTTAGCCTTAGGTGCAGTTCGTGCCGCAACCAAAATAGCATCGGCCAACTCCTTAACCGACTCCTTGCGAATCTCTCTTTCGTTATATATCATAATATCTAAAAATTTATGGGTTAAAAATACAATTTTTTGTGCAATATAGAAAACATATCAGATCTTTTTACTCTCTTAGCCCACATAATTAATATCAAGAGAGTGGCTCATTGGCCTATATTTTGTACTTGGTGCATGAAAAACAATATCTCATGAATAGAATTACGATTTATCAATTTACCGACCCGATATGTGTCTGGTCGTGGGGAAACGAAGCGGTGATCAGAGCCCTGAATTATCTGTATGGCGAGAAAATCCGAATCGAATATGTAATGGGAGGGTTGGTCGAGGATATTGCCACACTCTACGATCTGAAGGGCTCGAAGTTGGAGATCATACGCCGCTCAAATGAGATCTTTGCTGAGAATTGGTCGGCGGCTTCGCTCCGTCACGGGATGCCCGTTGTGACTCACAACTTTTCACTCTTCTCGGAGCGTTATCCTTCGAGTTTCCCGCAAAACATAGCGTACGAAGCAGCCAAGAAGTTAGATCACAGAAGAGCAAAAAGGTTTCTCAGGCGCATACGAGAAGCTACATTTATCGAGGGCAAGCGCACCTCGCAGATTGATGTATTGATTAAATTGGCGACAGAAACGGGATATGATGCAGCAAAATTTATTGACGAGTACACCACAGGTAGTGCTCAGGCGGACTTCATGCAAGATAGGATGAAGTGTAAACGATATGGGGTGACAGGATTCCCATCGTACATCGTGCGAAATGATGACACAAAGATATTTCTGAGAGGATACCAAAACCTCTCAACGATGCAGACGCTGATCGCAAGACTCTCGGAGAATAGGATAAAACCGCGCCGAATAGGGCCTTCGATTGCAAATGTTACGGAATTTATCAAACTTTTCGAGCATGTATTCCCCGCAGAGATTGAGGTGGCGTTCAAATTAGACAAAGAGAAGACCGACATGATTATTAACGACATGCAGCAAAGTCACAGAATCAGATGTCGGGAGGTAGGTAATGGGCGTATTATATCGCTTTTGGAGGCCGAATCAGCTTCGTCAAAGAGTGAAAAAGGTGTAAATTCCAAGAACAGCAGAGGTAAAAGCGCAAAAATAGAAGCATAAAAATGCATAGTTACAATTTATAACCGACAAGATATATTATCATTCAAAAATAGAAGCCACAGCCATAAAATAGGGAAAATATTACAATTTTTATAGCTTTTTACAGGATATTATGGTTACATATTGTAGCGAATAATTATTCACAATCTCTATATGATATCATAGCTGATTTATAGCTGATTACATAAAACATAGCTCAAACAATGCGGTTTTATATGCAGAAAAGTATGGAAAAATATTGTTTTTAATAATTTTTACTATTAACTTTGCACTTAACAAAAGCGACCCATTCTCGGCAAAGGAGAATCGGCGAGCGGAAACAAAATAAATGCTTAATATGATTACTTTCGGTTTGTATATTATTAGCCTATCACTCGTGGTCTTGCGTAGATAACGGGAGGAGGGTCATGTATATATACGAATCAGGATTATATAAGAGCCTTTCTCCCACTTCGGAGAGAGGCTCTTTGAACTAACTAAACCAAAGTTGACAATGAAAAACCAACTAAGAAGTGCCATCACAACCGTAGGTCGCAGAATGGCTGGAGCCAGAAGCCTCTGGAGAGCTAACGGCATGACTAAAGAGCAGATGGGTATGCCCGTAATCGGCATTGCAAACTCCTTTACTCAGATGGTTCCAGGACATGTTCACTTGCATGAGATAGGACAATATGTAAAGTCGTTGATCGAAGCCGAGGGTTGCTTTGCAGCCGAGTTCAACACTATCGCAATAGATGACGGAATCGCAATGGGACACGATGGAATGCTCTATTCGCTCCCTTCACGAGATATCATAGCCGACAGTGTGGAGTATATGGCCAATGCACATAAAGTCGATGCATTGGTATGTATCAGCAACTGCGACAAGATCACTCCAGGAATGTTGATGGCTTCGATGCGTCTGAATATACCTACTGTATTTGTATCGGGAGGTCCGATGGAGGCAGGAAACTATCGCGGTCGTGGGGCTGATTTGATCGATGCGATGGTATTATCGGCTGACGAAAAGTGTACCGATGAGGAAGCAGATGAGATTGAGGCTTCGGCTTGCCCAGGTTGCGGATCATGCTCTGGTATGTTTACCGCCAACTCAATGAACTGCTTGAATGAGGCTTTGGGATTGGCTCTGCCTGGCAACGGTACAATAGTAGCCACACATGAGAACCGCAAGGCATTATTCGCAAAGGCTGCAAAGTTGATTGTGGAGAATGCGAAGCGTTATTACTTCGATGGCGATGATTCGGTATTGCCTCGCTCGATTGCGACAAAGGCGGCATTTGAGAACGCCATGTCTCTTGACATTGCGATGGGTGGTTCTACAAATACGGTGCTTCACCTTTTGGCTGTAGCTCATGAGGCGGGTGTTGATTTCAAGATGGAGGATATCGACCGTCTGTCACGAAACATCCCTGTTTTGTGTAAGGTTGCCCCTAACGGACACTACCACGTACAAGATGTAAACCGTGCTGGTGGAATCATGGGTATTTTGGGAGAGTTGGCAAAGAACGGATTAATCGACACATCGGCAAAGCGTGTAGACTCAGCATCACTCGCCGAGACTTTGAAGGAGTATTATTACGGTTCGGAGAGTTTCTCTGAGGAGGCTCGCAAGATCTACCTCAGCGCCCCTGCTAACCGCTACAACCGAGTCTTGGGCTCGCAGGCGACATATTACAAGGAGATGGATCAGGATCATGCCGAGGGCTGCATCAGAGATATGGATCACGCCTACTTCAGAGATGGCGGCTTGGCCGTATTGTTCGGAAACATTGCTCGCAAGGGTTGTATCGTCAAAACAGCAGGCGTAAGTACCGAGTTGTTGCAATTCAGCGGCAAGGCTAAGGTATTTGAATCGCAGGAGCAGGCGATGAATGGCATTTTGGGCAGCGAGGTAGTTGCTGGTGATGTGGTTGTAATTCGTTACGAAGGCCCAAAGGGTGGCCCTGGAATGCAGGAGATGCTCTACCCTACTTCATATCTAAAGTCAAAACACTTGGATAAGGATTGTGCCTTGATTACCGATGGTCGTTTTTCTGGCGGCACTTCGGGACTCTCAATCGGACACGTCTCTCCAGAGGCTGCTTCGGGAGGTGAGATCGGAATTATCGAGGAGGGTGACATGATTGACATCGACATCACAGCTCGTTCGATCAATTTGCGCATCTCAGACGAGGAACTCAAAGCGAGGATGGATGCTTGGAGCGTTCGCCGACCTAAGAACCGCGATAGAAAGATTCCTCAGTCATTGCGTGCATACTCTTTGTTGGTTAGTTCAGCCGATCAGGGTGCTGTGAGAATCGTACCAGAGGAGATTTAAGGAGGAGTGATTTTAAGAGGACAGAAAAATTAGGAATACTACATAAACCCAAATATGAAATCAAGTTTTCATACAGATATCGCAGAGACACCGAAAAAGGATCTGCCTCGCATCAGCGGCTCGGAGGCTGTAATACGTTCGTTCTTAGCCGAGGGCGTGGAGACTATTTTCGGATACCCAGGAGGTGCAATCATCCCTGTATATAACGCGCTGTACGACTATCGTGATAAGATAAATCACATCTTGGTGCGCCACGAGCAGTGTGCAATACACGCAGCACAAGGCTACGCCAGAGCTACGGGACGTACGGGAGTCTGCATCGTAACATCGGGTCCAGGCGCAACGAACACCGTCACGGGATTGGCCGATGCGCTGCTCGACTCGACACCGATAGTACTTATCAGTGGTCAGGTGGCATCGAGCACACTCGGAACAGATGCATTTCAGGAGATTAACTTCATCGAGATCACACAATCTGTCACCAAATGGAATTGTCAGGTAAAGCGTGCAGAGGATATCCCTGCTGCTATCGCAAAGGCATTCTACATCGCATCTACAGGTCGTCCAGGCCCTGTGGTGATAGATATCACAAAAGATGCTCAGGCAGGATTTGCCGAGTTTGAGTACAATCCAGTAAAATTTATACGCAGTTACCAGCCATACTCCGACATCGACAACAACCAGATCATGGAGGCTGTTCGCTTGATCAACCTCTCGCGTAAGCCAATGGCTCTGATTGGACAGGGAGTAATCTTGGGCGGCGCAGAGAAGGAGTTGAAGGAGTTTTTGGAGAAGAGCGGCATACCTGCTGCATCGACACTCCTCGGACTATCAGCACTGCCGACAGAGCATCCGCAATATGTCGGAATGTTAGGTATGCACGGCAACTATGGCCCAAACATCAAGAATCGTGATTGCGACCTATTGATTGCCATCGGAATGCGATTCGATGATCGCGTAACGGGAGATCCTTCAAACTTCGGTATAAACGCAAAAGTTATACACTTGGAGATTGACCCTGCCGAGATTAACAAAATTATATATGCCGATGTGCCTGTGTTGGGTGATGTGAAGCAGACGCTACCGATGATCACAGAGCATATCTCAAAGAAAGATCACACGGAGTGGTTGAACGAGTTTAAGGTTTGTTACAACATCGAGCAGGAGGATATCATCGAGCCTGCAATCGCTCGCCGAGGAGCACATCTGCGCATGGGCGAGGTGGTGGATGCCGTATCGAAGGAGTTTGATGATGCGATATTGGTCACAGACGTGGGTCAGCAACAGATGTTCGCTTCGCGCTACTTCCGCTTCAAGCAGACACGCAGTATCATCACATCGGGCGGTCTGGGAACTATGGGCTTCGGCTTGCCTGCAGCCATCGGTGCTAAGATCGGTACTCCAGAGAGAGATGTTTGCCTATTTGTCGGAGATGGCGGATTGCAGATGACATTGCAAGAGTTAGGTACGATATATCAATCTGAGGTGGGTGTAAAGATCATCTTGATGAACAACGGATTCTTGGGCATGGTAAGACAATGGCAGGAGCTTTTCTATGATAAGCGTTACTCGTTTACAGAGCTTACAAACCCTGATTTCGAGCTTATCGCACGAGGAAATCACATCCCATACCGATTGGTCGAGCGTCATGAGGATTTGGAGGATGCAGTAAGAGAGATGCATCAGGCTAAGGGAGCGTTCTTGTTGGAGTGCCGAGTTGAGCGCGAGGAGAATGTATTCCCGATGGTACCAGCTGGTGCTCCTGTGAGTGATATACGATTGGAGTAAAACGTAAAACAGAACTTAAAGATGGACAAGGAGTTTATTATAACTATATTTTCGGAGAATACGGTAGGTCTGTTGAGCCAGATCACTACGGTCTTTACTCAGCGTAATATCAACATCGAATCTCTCACAGCTTCGGAGTCGGCTCTAAAAGGTATCTACAAACACACCATCATGGTGAAGAACGATCCCGACAAGGTGGCAAACCTTGTAAAGCAGATCGAGAAGAAAGTGGATGTTTTGAAGGCTTTTTGTTATTCGCCGAGCGATGTGGTGTTGCAGGAGTTGGCGCTCTACAAGGTGCAGCGTAGTCGTAATGTGGAGGAGTTGGTCAGAAAGCACAATGTGAGAATCCTCGACATACACGATGACTACATCGTCTTAGAGAAGACAGGTCACAGAGAAGAGATCGTAGAGTTATATCACATGCTCAAACCTTACGGCGTATATCAGTTTGTATGTTCGGGACAGATCGCAATCATCAAATCGAAGCGTGAGCTTTTAGACGAGTATCTGAGCTATGTGAACGAGAAGCAGAAGAGAATGATGCAGGAGGGTGAGATTTAAAAGTAAAACGAAATAGACAACAATCATAAAACTGAATAATAATTTAAACAGAAACTATAAAAATTTTAAAGCTATGGCAAAGATGAATTTTGGCGGCGTTGAGGAGAATGTCGTAACACGTGAGGAGTATCCATTGGCAAAGGCTCTTGAGACTCTTAAGGATGAGACAATTGCAGTAATCGGTTATGGTGTACAGGGCCCAGGCCAGTCACTTAACCTCAGAGATAATGGTTTTAATGTAATCGTAGGACAGCGTAAGGGCTCTAAGAGTTGGGATAAGGCTGTTGAGGATGGCTGGGTACCAGGCGAGACTCTCTTCGAGATCGAGGAGGCTGCTGAGAAGGCTACAATCATCGAGTATCTGCTCTCAGATGCAGGTCAGATCTCAGTATGGCCACAGATCAAGAAGCACCTCACTCCAGGTAAGGCACTCTACTTCTCTCACGGCTTCGGTATCACATACAAGGAGCGTACAGGTATCGTTCCTCCAGCTGATGTAGATGTGATTTTGGTTGCACCTAAGGGTTCTGGCACATCATTGCGCCGCATGTTCTTGCAGGGCAGAGGTTTGAACTCAAGCTACGCTATCTTCCAGGATGCAACAGGCAAGGC